>JASHSW010000221.1 GCA_030038595.1 Methylovirgula sp. | reverse complement strand
ATTGGCCGACGCACGCTTAGCGGTCTCTGCATGCCGCCCTGCCTGAGATGAGGGCTTCGATCCAGCCCCGCGCCTCGGCGACCGCGGTAAGAAGCCTGTCGCGCGTCGCGGAGGTCGTTGTTCCGGGCGCTTCGGGTTTATGGAGAACTCCTTTCGACCGCGGGCAGGCACAGATCGGGGCATGGCGGCCTTTGCGCGCGCCGTCGCGGCGATCGTTTGGCGGCGCGGCAGCGCGCTTATCACCTACCGGTTTCCGGACACATAGAAGCTTGCCAAACCTCGATCTCCCGGCTTAGGTTGAGCTCGGGGCTGCGAGGTATATCGGCTTCGCGAGAAGCGTTGCGTTTGCCGCGTCGGGGGCTTGTGATGGGTGTAGGTTGGCCGCGGTTGCCGGTCATTTTGCTTTTTGTCCAATTTCTCGCAGCTTGCGCGTACAACGATCACGTCGAAAACCGTGTGGGGACCTTCGATATTGCCGCCGAGCGCGCCCGCGACGAGATGATTTTCACCAACGTCATCCGCGCAAGCCGCGCCGAACCGCTGGCTTTCTTGCAGCTTGGACAGGTGACCGGCGTTGCTTCGGCCGGCGGTCAGCTGGGCCTGCCTTCGGTCGTCTTCGGGCCGCCCGCCACAACCGCTGCAACGCAAGTCTTGCAGCATCAAGTGGTTTTCGGCGCCAACGCGGCGCAAAGCGGCTTTGCTTCGAACTACCTGCAAGTAACCGGATCGACCACATTCAATGTTACCCCCTCCGAGACGAAGGACTTCTATCTCGGGCTGCTGACGGTCGTCGAGCCCGACACGCTGGCTTTCTTTACCGAACAAGGAATCGCACCCGAGATTCTCTTCTATCTTTTCACGGACAAGATCATCGAAGACAAGGCGGGCAAGATCACCGAGTACCGCAACGACCCGCTCGATCCGAATTTCCAGAAATTCCAATTCTATGTCGATTTGGCCATGAAATACGGCCTCTCGTCGGAACCCGTGCCGGGCAGCAAACCTGCCTCCGGAAAAAACCAGCAGTCTAAGGATAACGGAAAAGACGAAGATACCGGCCAGCCCAAGACCGCCTGGCGGCTTTGCTTTGACCGTTCGCATCGGGCACCGGGCCTACCGGCCGCCGGCGACATGCCGATGTGCGGATCAAAGGTGAAATTGCCCAACGGGCGCATGGTGAGTTTCATCGATCGTCGCGGCGAGCGCGTAAAGCTGGAGATCTTGCCGCGTTCGACCTTCGCGATCTTCCAGTTTCTGGGCCGCATGGTTGCCGGCAACAGCCGGATCAAGCTGGTCAGTCCAGATGCGATCGGCAACCCGCCGCTCGCGGACGACGATCTGTTTGTCGTAACCACCGGCGCGGCGACCGGCTGCTTTCTCGATGTAAGCTATGAAGGCAGGAATTATTGCGTGCCCCAAAATGCCACGAATACAAAGCTCATTCTCAGCCTTCTCGCGCAGCTCCTGGCGCTCAATACTTCGATCCACGATATTCCGATCACGCCGCAGGTCCAACTGGTGCAATAGGCGTCGCCTGCCCAGCCAGGCCCCAGTCCGTTTCACGAACCTGAACTTCGGCGGCGCGTTTGGCGAGATCTTCGAGCAGCGGCATGGTTTCGGGATCATCAAATCGGCGGAGCCGCCGCAGCGTTTGTTCAGAAATATCGGCGGCCGCCGATTTTCGCAGCCATCCGGTTTCGAGCTTCAAGTCATAGCGGAAGAAACGAAATAAGGCGCCGAGCGGCGGCGCAACCGCGCCAAGATCGCCGATGTCGGCATCGATAGGCCAAGAAGTCGTAGTTTCGCCCAACCACGACATCAGCGTCAGAATGAGCTGTTGACTGTCGTTGATCTGCTGAATCATCGCCCGTAAGGCGATCGCGGCCGAGGCCGAGCGCCGCCAACCTTGCGAGCTGCGATGATAGCGAAACGTGCCGGCGCCGACCGAGACAATCGTCAAATTCTCAGGGCCGACGGGCCAGGCGATCCCGTAGTTCGGAAGCACCGCGGCCAAAAACAGGGCCAACGACGGATTATTATGCGGGGTGAGGCCGCCGTCGACGAACAGGCCGGGCGGTTCGTGTTCGACGATCTCGATCTCTTGCGGATCGAAATACATTGGTGCGGCGGTGCTGGCACGCACGACATTGACGAGCAAATAATGGCGGTTGCCGATGAAGGAGCGGTCGCTTGGCGTATCCCAAAATTTGGAATGCGGATTGTTCAACAAGATCCAGGCGCTTCCCGTATCGATGCGTTTCAGCATAATTCCGAGTCCGCAAAGCAGGTCCGTCGAGTCGAGCCTGCGGTCAGCCACAATCGTACCGAGCTGGCGCGCGAGTTCTTGCGCATCGAACTTCGCCTGCCAGCCGGAGAGGCGCAGCAGCGGCGGCTTGAAGACGCGCGGTGCCAACTGGAAATAGAAGTCGCGGATTTCCGCCGCTCGATACCCGAGCGCCAGCCCCGCCGCGATGATCGCGCCCGTCGATGTGCCGCCAATCAAATCGAAATGATCGCATAAACGGACGGGTCGGCCGGATCGGCTCGCCAGGGCGCTCTCGATGCGCTCCAAGAAGGCCAGCGCGACGACGCCGCGCACGCCTCCGCCGTCAATCGCAAGAATTCGCTTCGGTCCAGGCGCAAACAGATGGCGGTCGCGGGCCGATACAGCAGAATTCTCTGGCGCATCGCTCGTCATTGAGGCACCGCCACAGGGTCAGACGATTTCCATCACCCGTTCCCAGCCCTCAACATCCTGACTCATAATGCCGGCGGCACGCAAGGCCGCGGCGCGCACAAGCGCCGGCGAAGCCTGCGCATCGGCGAGGGCGCGGCGCAGGCGCCGCAAGCCTGCCGCGATCCGACCCGAACGCTGTGCTTGCCGGGCGACGTCGAGTTGCGTGCGCAAGCTCGCCAGCGCCGCATAGAGCCCCGGGGCGGCGCTGAGGCACAGGCTCAGCGCCGAGGTCAGCGGGATCGTTCGCGCCCGCAGTCCGGCGAGCGCAAGCACCGCGAAGAGGCAACCGACCGCCATGGTCGAGAAAAGCGCAACGACGGCCGCCCGTTTGAGGCGCGCATCAAGACGGCGAAACCGTCGAAAAGCGGCGTGGTGGTAGGCGATCTGATCGGCAATCTCGACGCGGCGCAAGTGGTCGAGGACCTCGGCAGCCTGCGCCTCGCCTAAAGGGCCGATCGGCGGGGCGCTGTGAACGATCCGCCGCAAGCGCCAGTCGAGCCAGGACGCCGATCCAACGGCGCCGGGCAGCGGAGCCCGGGCCAGAACACAGAAGCGCGCGATGCGGGCGTGTTCCGCCAAGCTCCTGTATTCGAGCCACTTTTCGCGCCATCTCCAGCGCACGGCAAACTGCCGGTCAATATACATCCACGCCGTCGCGAACACCTGAATGGGGACGGTCACAAAGATGAACCGGGGAAACAATGTGCCGACGAGCCCGGACGTGACGCTCGCCAAAAGAAGCATGAAAGAACGCGACGCCAAGCTGCTGCGCCAGCGTTGGCCGTAGGCGAGCGCCTGCCGATCTGCGCGTTCGAATTCCGCGTGCAATTTCGCGAGTGTCGCCGCGCAGGCGTCTCCAGTCCTTTCCGCCAGAGCCGCCACCTCTTCCCAAGACAGGTCCGGTGGGGCGGCGGAGGCGGGTTTTTCGCCGATGCAGCGCAGCAACGCTTCATATTCGAACCGCGGCGTCGACCTGCGCCCCTCTTCGTTCTGGTAATCGCGCAGTTTCTCGTTTTCACCCGGCGCGCGCGGCGGCGAGAACACCATGCGTGCAATCTCGGACGGCGAAGCCGCGTGCGCCGGCGCGCCGGATAGCCCCGGTAATAGCGCATCCATGCCGTCGTAGACCTCCAGCGGCACCTCCCGTGGAGCCGACCCGATCGCCAGAAGAGGTAGACCGCGCGACACCTTCGCGGTCAGCGAATCCGCCAGCACGAGATCGCATTGTTCGTTGGCGAGCTCCATGGGCATATCGAGGCGAGTCAGTACCATCCCGCAACCTTGGGCGGTCTCGGCAATTTCCGGCGACGGCGGCGCCGCAGCGGGATAAACGAGCCGTGCCAGGCCGTCGCCTTGATAAAATTCCGGCCACAGGCGCGCAGCCAAGTTCGCCGCCTCGACAAGGGCGTTGAAAACCTGCGCCGCAGTCCCCCGCTTGAGACCAACCCCGCCCCCCGTCCACAGGACGTTCAATACAGGGGAAAGATTCCGACTGCCGCCCGATTTAGCCGCCGGCGTCAGTTTTGCGTCGCTCATGACAACCCCAAGAAAATCATCGAGCAATGGCCGGCTCCCGGACGAATATTGGTCCTGGTTATCCCACCAAAGGGTTCCGGCGATCGCCGCACAAACCATACTTCAAGTCCATGTCGTCACCGGCACCGGGCGCGCCAGGCGCCGAATATCACCTGGGACGGCTCCGAAACTCTTGGTATAGCTCATTATCCTCGGCGCCGATCCATGAAACAGCATCCTCCCAAACCGTCGCTTGCCTTGACGATCGGGATCACCGGCCATCGCTCGCGCCGCGATCGCAACCCCGCCGATACCGCCTCACCGGAGACGGAGTTTGACGCGGACAAAATCAAAGCTGGAATAGACCAATTCCTCGAGACGCTCAAAGGTGCGATCGCCGACTTGCGGGCGCAGGCGAACGATTGGTTCGATCCTGGGCCGGCCGCGATCACGCTTGTCTCGTCCCTCGCCGAGGGCGCGGATCGCATCGCCGCAAAGTCGGCACTCAGCGCGGGAATGTCCGTCGATGTCGTCCTCCCCTGTGCGCGGCCGATTTACGAGCAGACGTTCGCCGACGATGACTCGCGCCGGGAATTCTCGGTTCTGCTCGACGAAGCCAGAGCCTGTTTGATCCTCCCTACCCCGTTCGCGGGCGGAACGCCGGATTTGACGCGCGCTTACGAAACCGTGGGCCTCACGGTGCTTGCGCAGGCAGACATTCTGCTCTCCGTTTGGGACGGAAAGCCAGCGCGCGGACGCGGCGGAACGGGAGATATCGTCGACGATGCCGCACGACAGGGCGTGCCGATCGTCGTCGTTGATCCGGTGAATGGCGCGGCGCGCCTGCTCGGATCGGGCGGCGAGCAATTTCCGTTGCCGGTGCGGCGCGCCGACGAGCTGCCTAGCGCCGAGCCCAGCAAACACGCACTCGTCGAAACCCTCCGCGCAATCATTCTGCCCTCCGATTCCGCATTCGAGCGGGCGGGGCTCGAGACGTTTCTCGCGACGCGATTGGCAAAAACCGACGAACTACCGAAAAAACTTGCGGCGAATTTGAAAGCTTGGGCGCCACCCGCTGCGTCCGTTGCCAATCGGACTGCCACGTCGCATGTCTTCGCCGCGTTCGCGGCGGCCGAACGGATCGCGCAGCAGAACGCCGGTGCGTTCCGGCGCGCATTCGCTTTCAATTTCGGCGCCGGCGCGGTCGCAGCCGGGTGTATCGCCGTCGCCATCGTCCAAGATTATCGAGCCGCCTTGTCCGGGCCCGCTTCGACGGCCATGAAGCGCCTGGATTGGCATCCCTGGTTTGTGTTGCTCGAATTGGGGTTCGTGACTGCGGTCGGCGTGGTCGCTTACTTGGCAGTCAGGCGGCAATGGCATCACCGCTGGCTGGAGGCACGAGAGCTCGCCGAGCGGCTGCGGATCGCCTGGATATTCTGGATGCTGGGCGCCTGGCCGCGCAACCTCACCTCCGCGCAGCGCTCGTGGCCTGGATGGTACGCGCGCGCCGTTACCCGGGCGCAACCGCTGTTTTCGGCCGACCTCGGCGCTGTTCTACCCGATGCCCGCGCCGCCCTCGCAGCGCTCGTTGAGGATCAATGGCGCTATCATTGTAAAAATGTCGTGTTTTGCGAAACAGTCGATCGCCTGCTGGACTGGTCGAGCAAGGCATGTTTGCTGCTGACGATCCTGAATTCCGTTCTTTTTCTCGTAGGGCATTGGAAACTCTCCTGGATCTCCTGGACCGGCTGGAACGAAATGGCCGCAAAACCGTACAGTCTCGGGCTGGCAGTCTTTCTTCCCGCGGCGGCGGCGGCGTTCTATGGAATCCGGCTGTTCGGGGACTTCGAGGATATTGTGCGCCGCTCAAACCGCACCGGTGAGGCGCTTTTTTCGCTTCGGGAACTCTTGGAAAAGGATCCTGGCGACCTTTTGGTCCTCCGCGCTAGGGCCGGCCAGGCGGCCGCCGCGATGCTTTCGGATCTCGCCGCCTGGCGGGTCGCGGTCGAAAGCCGCTCGCTAGCCGCAACTTAAGGCGAGCATCCGGCGCTGGCGCCCGGCCTCTCACGCAGTTCCGTGCACACGAGAAAACCGGCGTTGCGCTGCACCGACTATAACGATAGCATCGACGCGATCGGGCAAGCGTTTCAACGCGCTAAGATCAAGCGACGCGGCGTTGAGGACGGACATGAGTGCGCCGGTTTTTATCACGCATTCCTCTCGCGACT
>JASHSW010000220.1 GCA_030038595.1 Methylovirgula sp. | reverse complement strand
CCCCGCATGGTGGCGCTCGGCGATCCTTCGGCGTTCGCGGTTGGTTGTACTCGATTTCGACGACGCAATCGGCGGTTATGCCAGCTACGGGCGCAATCGCGTACCAGCGCTCGCCTACGGCGGGGAGATCTTCGAGCTCTACATTGCGCCGGAATTTCAGGGCCTTGGCTTCGGCAAAAGGCTGTTCTCGGCGGCCCGGAAGGATCTTGCCGAACACGGTTATGGATCTTTCCTCGTCTGGGCGCTCGCCGAAAACGAACCGGCGCTCGCCTTCTACCGTCGGCTCGGCGGCAAAATCGTGCGCCGCGCCTATGAAAGGTTCGGCGCCGACCTGCGCGAACGTGTCGCCTTCGCCTTCGATTGAAGGCCGGAACTTTTTCGGCGAGAGCGCGATTCATCCAAATAGAGCTGGAGCATGACATGCAGGTCGATGCGATTGCGATCGGCGAGAATCCGCCAGACGACGTGAATGTCGTCATCGAAGTGCCGATCGGCGGCGAGCCGATCAAATACGAGATGGACAAGAAGGCCGGCGTTCTGGTGGTCGATCGGTTTCTCTATACGTCGATGCGCTATCCCGGCAATTACGGCTTCGTCCCGCATACGCTTTCGCAAGACGGAGATCCTTGCGACGTGATCGTCGCCAACCAGCGGGCAATCGTTCCCGGCGCGGTGATGAACTGTCGCGTCATTGGCGTGCTGCTGATGCAGGATGAGCACGGTGTCGACGAAAAGATCCTCGCAGTGCCCTCGCCGAAACTGACGCAGCGTTACGAGACGGTCCATAACTATACCGATTTGCCGCCGATCGCCGTGCAGCAGATCGAGCATTTCTTCGCCCATTACAAAGATCTCGAACCCGGCAAATGGGTAAAGATCCTGCGCTGGGGCGACGCCGAAGAGGCTCGTAAGTTCGTCCGCGCGGCCATCGAGCGCGCCAAGGTGCCCGGCAAGGGGTGAGCGGGAACCTGCCTTTTCTTCTTGCGGCGCTTGGCGGAGAGAGGTGTCTTTACCCCTTTCGCGACAGGCAAAACACGGCCTGGTCGCCGAACAAATTCCAGACCCGCCACGGTGCGTTGATCGGCATTGGCCTCCCGTAGCGATCGAGCGCGATGCTGTGCTCGGTCTTGGCGCCGATCTCGTGCGCCAGTGCGACGAAATCGCGGATGGTGCAGAGGTGGATGTTCGGCGTCTCGTACCACGGTGCGGCCAGACAGTCGGTCACCGGCATGCGCCCGAGCAGCGCCGCCTGAACGCGGACCCGCCAATGACCGAAGTTCGGAAAGGAGACGATCGCCCGTCTTCCGATCCGCAACATGTGCTCGAGGACTTTGCGCGGCTGGCGCGTGGCCTGCAGCGTCTGCGACAGGATCACGTAGTCGAAGGCGTCGTCTGGATAATCGGCAAGATCCGTATCGGCGTCGCCCTGTACGACCGACAGGCCCTTGGCGACGCAATCATTGACGCCCTGCTGCGAAAGTTCGACCCCGCGCGCATCGACGCCGCGTTCCTCGGCGAGCAGCGTGAGCAGCGTACCGTCGCCACAGCCGACGTCGAGCACGCGGCTGTTGGGCTCGACCATATCGGCGACGACAAGAAGATCGACACGCGCGCTGCGCGACAGCGCCGCCCGGCGCGCTTCGCCTCGCTCCGCCAATTCAGTGCTCCGCTATGCCGCGGGCGCGCGCCGCCGCGTCGAGAAAGCCGCGCGTCGTCGCAAAGAACTCCGGAACTTCGAGCAGGAATGCGTCATGGCCGCGGTCCGTCTGGATCTCGACGAAGGAGACCGAAGCGGCCGCCGCGTTCAGCGCGTGCACGATGGCGCGCGAGTCGGAAGTCGGATAAAGCCAGTCCGAGGTGAACGAGACGACGCAGAACCGCGTCTTCGTTCCCTTAAAGGCGGCGGCGAGCGAGCCGCCGTAATCGCCGGCGAGATCAAAATAGTCGCAGGCGCGCGTGACATAGAGATAGGAATTGGCGTCGAATCGATCGACGAAGCTCGCGCCCTGGTAGCGCAGATAATTCTCGATCTGGAAATCGGCGTCGAACGAAAAGGTCGGCGCCGCGCGGTCCTGGTAATTGCGTCCGAACTTGCGCTGCAGCGCCTTCTCGGAGAGATAAGTGATATGCGCCGCCATGCGGGCTACCGCCAGGCCTTTGTTCGGGTTCGTACCCTCGTCGAGATAGCGGCCGTTGCGCCATTCCGGATCGGCCATGATGGCTTGCCGCCCGACTTCATGGAAGGCGATGTTCTGCGAGGAATGTTTGGCCGCTGCGGCAATCGGCATGGCGGAGAATACTCGCTCCGGATAGCTCGCCGCCCATTGCAGCACTTGCATGCCGCCCATCGAGCCGCCGATGACGCTGAACAGCGTCTCGATGCCGAGATGATCCAGCAGCATGGCCTGGGCGCGCACCATGTCGCGGATCGTCACCAGTGGCAGATCGAGACCGTAGGCGCGCCCGGTCGCCGGATCCGTCGATGCCGGCCCCGTCGTGCCCATACAGCCGCCGACGACGTTGGCTGCGATGACGAAATAGCGGTCCGTGTCGATCGGCTTGCCAGGCCCGACCATCGTCTGCCACCAGCCGGGCTTGCCGGTGACCGGATGCGTGTTGGCCACGTGCTGGTCGCCGGTCAGCGCGTGACAGATCAAGATCGCGTTGGATTTCGCGGCGTTGAGCGCACCATAGGTTTGATAGGCGACGGAGAGCGGCGCGAAGGCGCATCCGGCGTCCATTTTGAGCGGCCGGTCGCTGTCAAAACGGACGACGAGACTATGCGGCGTATCGGCCTCGACCTGGCCCAGCGCTCGTTGCTTCGGAACAATCGTCACGTCGTCGCGCTCCTTCCGGGCGCCGCGTTCGCTATGGCGAACGAGGCGTCCGGTATGTAGAAGTGGGGAGAACACAGTGTCAAGCGCCGCGTTCCGTTCCGTCCCGGCATCGCGCTCTTCTGAGGCGGGGCGGTCACAGGGTAAGATCGGCGCAGTTCACCATGCGCGGTTCGTCCGGCAGATGGGGTTTTCGGTCCGGCGAAATTCGCTCTAAGAGAAGAAAGCACCCGGGATTTCATGGCGATCATGCTCGACCGACCTACCTCAGAAACGCTGGCCGATCTCCGCGCCGAGATCGATCGCATCGATGCGCGCATGCATGAGATCCTCATGGAGCGCGGCGAGATCATCGACCGTCTCATCGCAGTCAAGGCCCGCGCCGGCGCGGGCTCCGCGTTCCGGCCGGGGCGCGAAGCCGACATGATGCGCCGTCTCGTCTCCGCCCATAAAGGCATCCTGCCGCTCGATACGGTCGAGAGCATCTGGCGGATCATCATCTCGACCTTCACCTTCGTGCAGGCCTCCTACAGCGTGCATGGCGACGCTTCGGGCGGCGACGGCCCGATGCGTGACTGCTGCCGATTTCACTTCGGCTTCACGGTGCCCTTCGTCCCGCATGCGGGGGCGGACAGCGTCATCGATGCGGTCGCCGCTTCGGCGGGGGACCTCGGCCTCGTCCCCGTAGAAGCCGGCCGCACGGCCGGAGCCTGGTGGAAGCGGCTTGCCGGGGCGGACGCGCCGAAGATCATCGCCCGGCTGCCATTCGTCGAACGACGCGATCATCCCGCCGGCATGCCGCTCTTCGTCATCGCCAAGCCGTTGAGCGACGGCGCCGCGCGCGACATCGTGCTGTACTCCGCCGAGCTCGAGCCGGAGAGCGATCCCGCGCTCGCCGCGATTTCGCGGCTTGGCGCCGAGGTCATCGGCAAATCCGGACGTTCGCTGCTCGTCTCGGCCCCCGGCACGCTCGATCTCTCTGGATTGCCCGGAGGCGTATGCCTGACAGAGATCGGCAGTCACGCGGCGCGCTTTGATTTCTCCCAGGGAGCCAAACCGCAAAGCGGAGCGGGCGCATGATGCGGGCGCGGAGGCTACGATCATGAGTTCTTCCGAATCGGCCGGTCGGCCGCAGCCGCGTCCCGGCGTGCTCGCCATCGAGCCCTACGTTCCCGGCAAGCGCGGAGCGGAAACCGGTAAGGTTTTCAAGCTTTCCTCAAACGAAACGCCGTTCGGCCCTTCGCCGGCGGCGAAACAGGCATTTCGTGACTGCGCCGACGGACTTTCGATCTATCCCGACGGTTCGGTGCGGGCGCTGCGCGAGGCGATCGGTACGCGCCATGGGCTCGATCCTGCCCAGATCGTCTGCGGCGCAGGATCCGACGAACTTATCTTCCTGCTCGCCTACGCATTCATCGGACCCGGCGACGAAGCCGTCCATACGCGCCACGGGTTTGCAATTTATCGGATTGCCACGCTCGCTGCCGGCGGAACTCCGGTCATCGCCGAGGAAAGGGACTTGACCGCGAACGTCGATGCGATCCTCGCCAAAGTCACGGCGCGGACGAAGGCCGTCTTTCTCGCCAATCCCAACAATCCGACCGGCACCTATCTCAACGCCGCGGAGATCCAACGGCTCGCGGCGGCGCTGCCGCGCCACGCGCTGCTGGTGCTCGATGCCGCCTACGCCGAATACGTGACGCGCCGCGATTATTCGTCCGGACTGGAACTCGTGAAAACCAATCCGAACGTGGTGATGACCCGCACCTTCTCGAAGATCTATGGTCTCGCGGCGCTGCGCCTCGGCTGGCTCACCGCGCCGGCGCCGATCTGCGATGCCATCGACCGCCTGCGCGGGCCGTTCAACGTCAGCACGCCGGCCATGCGCGCCGGCATCGCGGCGCTCGCCGATGTCGCGCACACGACGATGTCGATTGCTCATAACGAGGCTTGGCTGCCCCGGCTGGCGCACGAAATCGGCAGCCTCGGCATCGGCGTCACACCGAGCGTGGCGAATTTTCTGCTGCTGCATTTCGCCGATCCCGCCGAAGCGCGCGCCGCCGACGCCTTTCTGACGAGCCGCGGACTGATCTTGCGGGCGGTCGACTCCTACGGCCTTCCGCGCTGTCTGCGGGTGACGGTCGGCACCGAAGAGGCGAACCGCCTGGTGATCGCCACGCTCGCCGAATTCAAGAAAGGCGTGGCGCGTGGCTGACGGTCTCGGGGCGCCGCTCGCCGCGCCCCTCTTCGAGCGCCTCGCCCTGATCGGCCTTGGGCTCATCGGCGCCTCCATTGCCCGCGTCGCAAAGCGCAAGCGGCTTGTGGGCCATATCGTTGCGGCCGATTCTTCGGAAGAGGTGCGCAAACGCGCCGCCGAGCTTGGCCTTGCCGACAGCATTGCGAAATCCGCGGCCGCGGCGGTGGACGGCGCCGATCTCGTCATCCTCTGCGTCCCGGTCGGCGCGATCGGCGCTGTTGCGGAAGAGATCGCGCCGCATCTGCGCAAGGGCGCCATCGTCTCGGACGTTGGCTCCGTGAAAAGCGCGGTCGCCGCGGCATTCGCGAAATATCTGCCGGCCGGCGTGCACGCCCTGCCGGCCCATCCCGTCGCCGGCACCGAGCAATCGGGA
The DNA here is from genome assembly GCA_030038595.1 of Methylovirgula sp. Taxonomy (GTDB): domain Bacteria; phylum Pseudomonadota; class Alphaproteobacteria; order Rhizobiales; family Beijerinckiaceae; genus Methylovirgula. The sequence continues at coordinate 10,149 of JASHSW010000220.1, read as the reverse complement.
CCAGAGGCCGGCTTCGCCACGCTCTTTTGCAACCGTTGGTGCATTCTGACGCCGCCCGACGGCGCCGATCCGAAAGCCGTGGCGCGACTGTCCGAATTCTGGACCGCCGCCGGCGCCAACGTCGAGATCATGAGCGCGGCGCATCACGATCTCGTGCTGGCGATCACGAGCCACGTGCCGCATCTCATCGCCTACAACATCGTCGGCACCGCCGCCGACCTCGAAACGGTGACGCGATCCGAGGTCATCAAGTTCTCGGCCGGCGGGTTTCGCGACTTTACGCGCATCGCCGCCTCCGACCCGACGATGTGGCGCGACGTGTTCCTGAACAACAAAGAGGCGGTGCTGGAGATGCTCGGCCGCTTCTCCGAGGACTTGACCGCGCTACAGCGGATGATCCGCAACGGCGACGCGCAAGGCCTCTTCGACCTCTTCACCCGCACCCGGGCGATCCGGCGCGGCATCATCGCCGAAGGCCAGGAAACCGCGGCGCCGGATTTCGGCCGGCGGACGGGCGAGGAGCAAGATCGCTCCTAGCCGGCGGAACCTAATATAGCGGCGGCAGGCGGATCGAGGTTTGCGCCGGACCGATCGACAAATACCCGTCCTCGAAACCGATCGGCAGGATCAAAGCGTCGGGATCCGCGTGGTTCGAGGACGTTCCGCTCAGCAGGCCACTCAAAAGCGCCCCGGCGGAAACCAGCGTCGGATTGACGCCGAGCCGGATCAACAAAGGCGCAAGGCCGTAACTCTCCGTATCGAGCCTGCCTTCGATGCGATGCAGCGCGTCGATGCCGAGCGAACCGTGCGCGATGAACTTGGTCGGCCCGTGTGTCAGGTCGAGCTCGGTGAAATCGACGCGGCCGCCGGCGGCGCGCCAGTTATCCATGTTCTGCGGCAGCGTCAATTCCGGATCGAATCCCGCCTGGGTCACCGTACCTCGCGCGGTGATGTCGGCGGGCAGATCCGCGCCGAGCAGGCGATCGACGTCGGGCAGTCGCGCCGCGCCGACGGTGACTTTGAAATCATAGGCCCGGTCGTCGGCGCGGTTGGCCGCCTGCGCCGCAAGGCGCTCGGCATTGCCGGCCAACGGACCGAGTTCTTGGGTCGTGCCGCGCCAGGCGAGCTTCTCGGCATGGATCCTTACGTGCCAAATCTTCTGCGGCAGTCCGTCGAGCACGAGTCGAAGATCGTTCCAGGAGAGATCGAGATACGCGTTCTCATCCGCGGCGGAGACGGCGAACGGCGCGCCGAGCCGCGCCGTTACCACGGTTGGATGGAAAACCACCGCCGTCGCACGAAAACCGCCCAGGCCCCCCGTGAAGTGCCGCCCGAAAATGATCCCGTCGAAGCGCGGCTTGGTGCATTCCATCTCGATGGCAAACGGGAAGCCCCCGATCGTGCGCTCGGGACAAAACCAGATCCGCCCGAAACTCTTTTCGCGCGCAATCCATGCTTCGACGGTCTTCTCGCTCTGCCCCGCGGCGAGGTTCCAAATCACCGTCCAAGCGAGCGCAAAAAAGGCAACGAAACCCAAGAGCGCCCAGGCCAGCCAATTGCGCTTTCCGGCAGCCGCCATTCCGATCTCCACTCCCGCCCTGCCCGCCGCGCTGGACAGAACCTAAGATCGTGGCCAAATTCAGCGGCGCCAGTTGCCCGATCGGCCTTCACGTCGTCCGATATACTACAAACAACGATGGATCTTTGGATCTTCGGCTACGGCTCGTTGATGTGGCGGCCAGGATTTTCCTACGCCGAGCGCAGAATCGCGATGGTACGCGGCTATCACCGCGCCCTCTGCGTCTATTCGCACGTACATCGCGGCACGCCGGAAAGGCCCGGCCTCGTCCTCGGCCTTGATCGCGGCGGCTCATGCAAGGGTATCGCGTTTCGCGTATCCGAAGCCGAGGCAGCCGCGACGATCGCCTATCTGCGCGGCCGCGAACAGGTGACGCTTGTCTACAGGGAATTATATTTGCGCACCCGGCTCGATGACGGCCGCAGCGTCGCGGCCCTGTCCTATGCCGTCGATCGCAAGCACTTTCAATATGCCGGTCGACTCGACAGAGGCGAACTCGAACGACTGGTGCTGCAAGGCCAAGGCGTATCGGGCGCCAATCCCGATTACGTGCGCAACACGCAAGCGCACCTCGCCGAACTAGGCATCGTCGACGCGACGCTCGACTGGCTCGCGGCGCGGCTTTGAGGGCCTGCGCCCGAGCGGGCATGCCAGACCCATTGCGGGCGATGATTTTCTAGGCGCGCTTGCCGCAGCGGTTTGGCGCCGCAATGTCGGCAAGCGCCGCGCGTCTTCGCGTGGCTTCGCCTGCCAAGAGGTGCACATGCCATTCGCCGGCACCGGCCGCCAGGGCTTCGAGAACAAAGCATTCCCGCGCGCGGGAATCCTCCCTGGAATCGGACGGGCCGATGGAAACAAGGTGACGCCGGCCGTTGGCTGTGCGTGCGACCGCGATCACCACGGCCTGCGCGAACTCCGGCAAGCCCGCATCGGGCGCGGCCGGATCGAGCGGGTACACCGAACAGACGTAGCGCCGTCCGGAGGCGCCATGCCAGGCATGAAAGCGTGCCGCCAGCGGGCTGCCGGCAAGGCTCTTCAGCGCCGCGTTGCCGGGCCTGCAGGCGAAGGGATGCGGCGCCACAGGCCAGCTGCCGTGAAACTTCGGCGCCTCGCGTATAGGCCGGCGTCCGACCGTAGGAAATGCGCCCCGATCGCCGTGGCCTAAGGGAACGGATAAGCAATGCGCAACGGTGCGCGTCTGGCGCAGCAGCTCGATCATGACAAGCATCCGCCGGAGTGATTCGGCAGAACGAAAATCGAACGAATTGTGTCGAAGGTCAAGGGGCTTCACCGTCCCCCTTTTTGAAGGGCGCCTCGGCCACGAGCCGCCGGGTGGCGTCCTCAATCCGCGTCTCCAAAAGGCGCATGAAGGTGTCTTTGTCGAGCTCCGGCGGGATCGGGGCGAGAAATTCGATGACCGCCGTCCCGGGGCGCCGCAGGAACCCGCGGCGTCGCCAAAACAGGCCCGAGTTCAGTGCCACGGGCACGCAGACGACGCCGGTCTCCTGGGCGACGCGGGCAACGCCCGCCTTATAGGCCGGTGGCGCGCCGACTGGCCTGCGCGTGCCTTCCGGAAAGATGATCAGCTGCCGATGATCGGCAAAAATCCGTTGGGCGGCGGCGATCACGCGCGGCAGAGCGCCGCCGCGCTTGGCGCGATCGATCGCAATCTGCCCGCTGCGCCACAAATAAAGTCCGAACAACGGAATGAACCCGAGCTCGCGTTTGTAAACGAACGTGAAACCGCGCGCCTGCAGAACGAGCGCCAACACATCGAGAAAGGACTGGTGTTTGCAAGCAATGATTGCCGAGCCTCGGGACAGATGTTGAAGGCCGCGAAACTCAACCTTCAGGTGGCAGATGCGGTCGAGCAGCAGGAGCGAAAGACGCGTCCAGAATCGCGCATAGGCCTCGGTAGCGCGCCGGCCGGCAAGCAGCGCCGGCAGACCGAGGATCATAAGAATGATCAGCAGCGCATAGAAACTGAGATTGAAGAGGATCGATCGCAGCAGGATCATGCGGGCTTCCCGAGCGCCGCCGATTCGGCGGGCGCGCTTGCGAAGGCGCGTTCGCCTAATTCGAGAGGCCTTCGACGGCCTCCTCAGCATGCCGCCGCAGATGGATCAAGCCCTCCGCGAGGACCCCGCCAAGTAGGGCGCGAAGGCGGCGAGATCGCCGGGATGGAAGCGCGGGGAGCGCCAGGGCGCGTGCGCCGGACACGGCCGGCTGCCTACAGCTTGGCGAGCTGGCGTTTTACGCGCGTCTCGTAGGCTTTGCCGGCGCGCCTCTGCTCGGCCAGGAAGGCGAGGAAATCGGGCTCCAGAATGCCGCGCGCATCCGGGAATTGGTTCAAGAAGAGATCCGGCGTTTCGTTCATCTCGACGATGACCGGGCCGTCCGCCGCCGCCCCGATGTCCCAGCCAAGCATCGGCACGTGGCACATGACGCGCGCCCCTTCGAGGGCGAGTGCCTTTACCTCCGCCCAGCGCGGAACGCGCGCACCGATGAGCGGAGCCCCGGTATCGGGGTGATGCGTCTCGAACTTCGTCTCGAACCCAGTGCCGGAGACTGTTTTCTCGATCGCGCCGGTCTCGACGTCGAGCTTGGCGAGCAAATTGCCGCTGCGCCAGAAATTGTCGGCCGTGTTCTGCCCCGAGGGGATCTTCCAGCTCGCCCGAAAGATACGGGGCTGCTCGGCGTCGCAGAGCGTCACGATGCGGGTCGTGCCGAGCCTTTCGCCATGCAGCCGCGCGGCGTCGGGATGCGGCGCCAGGAAAGGCTCGAAAAGATAGCCGCCCTGGTAATGGCTCACGACGTCGTCGAGGAAGTCGGCAAAAAGCACGCAGGCGCCGCCGATCGTCTCGAGTTCGCCGCGCGCCGGATGCACCCGGCGCAGGGCAATCGAGCCGAGACTTTGGAAGCCCTCGGCCGGCTTGCCGAAGAGCGGATACACGTCGTCGCGCAAGAGAAAGCCTTCGAGCTCTTCGCGGTTGCGCAAAATATGCGCCGCTCCGATCTTGAGCCGCGGCGCGAAGACCGCCGCGATCGGCGCGGTCGGCAGGCCGTAGGCGGAGAGATAGGCGGCAGAAGCGATCTTGTCGTCGACGAGCCCATACCAATCGTGGCGGTAATTCACTTCGACGAGCAGATCGCGGTTGCAGCGCTGGCCGATCACGCTGCGCCGGTCGCAGCCTGCCCAATACTCGGAATCGAAAAGCCGCAGCCGCACGTAGTCTTCGAAACTCACCTTTCCGGGGCCGAGCGCCAAGTTGGCAAAGTCGCGTACCGTCTGGATCGGACTTAACCCCGCCTGTGCCGCCATGTCGCGCAATGCGGCAAGCGGCGCAGCCGCGTGATGCGGCGCCGCGGCGACGAGGGTCGCGGGCTCCGGTTTGGGCTTGGCGGCAAGCGCGTGCATCGAGGATCCGGCGTGAACGCGGCGCCGAACCTAGGGCGCATTCGTTAGCGCCCGCTTAACGAATGTGCCGTTATGAGCCGGCGCGGGCGGCGCGCAGCCGTTTCAGGGATGTTTCCGCCGCGGCGACAAACACATCCATGTCGGCCGCCCGCGTGCGATGGTTGACGATCGCGGCGCGGATCACCGGCCGGCCTTCGAGCCGGGTGATCGACGGCGCGGCAAGCCCGGTCTCATGCAGATCCATGACGACCTCGCGGTTGAGCTCGCCCGTCGCATCGCCTTGGACGCTGAAACAAACGATGTTGAGCCGCGCTCCCGCACAAAGCTCGAACGCGGCGGAGCGTTCGATCAGGGATTCGAGATGCCGCGCGACGCGACAGGTTTGGGCGATCGCATCCCCGAGCCGCTCTGCGCCAAAGGCCTGGAACGCGAACCAGGTTTTCAGCGCCCGGAAGCCGCGCGACAGATCGGGACCCAAATCGCAAGGCCAAATGTCGGCTGCGGCAAGTCCGCGCGGCGCGCGCGCCAGATAGGCGGCCGTACTCATGAAGGTTTCGCGATGCGCTTGCGGATGGCGGCAAAGGAAGAAGCCTGCGTCATAGGGCACGTGCAGCCATTTGTGGAAGTCGAGGGCGATCGAGTCGGCGCGCTCGATTCCCTTTACGAGCGGCTTCAGATCCGGCGAGAGGACGCACAGCGCACCGAATGCACCGTCGATATGAAACCAGAGATCCTCTTCGGCGCAGAGTCCGGCGAGCGCGTCAAGATCGTCGATCGAACCGGTATTCACCGTTCCGGCGGAACCGACGACCAGGAGCGGCAGGAACCCGGCGGCGCGATCCCCGGCGATCACGCCGCGCAAAGCCTCGACATTCATTTTGCGCGAGCGATCGACCGGCAGCCGGCGTAGGAACGCCGAGCCGATGCCGGCGATCTCGAAGGCGCGTTCGATCGAGCCGTGCGCTTCTTGCGATGCGTAGCCGACAAGCTGGTACGGTGCTTCCCTGAGCCCGCTGCGGCGGACCGGCTCGCCCAGCGCATGGGTGCGGGCGACCAGCGCGGCGACCAAATTTGCCATCGACGTGCCGGTGACGAAAACACCGGATGATTCGCGCGGAAATTCGAGGGCCTCGGCGAGCCAAAGGGCGATCTGCTTCTCGACTTCGATCGCAATGTGGTCGCGACCGCCGCAATTGGCATTGAGCCCCGCGGCGAGCATTTCGGCGACCATGCCTACAGGCGTACCGGCCCCATGCACCCAGCCCATGAACAACGGATGCAGATTGCCGTTGGCGTAGGGGAGCATGAATTGTTCGAACTCGTCGATCAGGTCGGAAAGCGGCTTGCCCTTTTGCGGAAGCCTGGCGCGAAACCGCGCCCGAACCGAATCCGACGCCGGCTGCCACACTTTGCGCTCGCGCACGCGGCTGAGGTAGTCGATCATCAGATCGAGGCCACGGTGCGCCTCCTGCCGAAATGTCTGCCAATCTTTGGGGTCGAGATCGGCTTCGGCGCGGCGCGCAATGTTTGGCGTATCGTCTTCGATTTTGGCGGAACGGGACAAAGCTTTCTCTTCGGGTGCAGCGGATCAGCAGCCGGCGAGTCTGTCCCATTTGCGAAATAGGAAATCGAGATCGCCGGCCGCCGGCGCAGAGCTGATCGTCCGCCCCTCAGCCATATGGCCGGCAATGTCAAGCACGAGCGGCATCGAGGCGCAAATCCTGAGCGCCGTCTCCTTACCGATCTCGATCGGCTGCCCGACGTGGCAGGAGCGCGCCAAGTCCGCCTCGCCACCTTCCTCGGCGAGCGACCGATAGAGCGCCGCGGCCCCGGCGGGGCTTTCCGCGCCGTTCGTCACCACCGGAAAGATGGTGGTATCCGCAGCGCCCTTGGCCAAGCGAAGATGCGGCCGCGCGGCAATGCGTCGTCGGACCTCGCCGGCAAACCAGGTGAGAATTTGCGTCCGCAAGCTTTCGGGAAGCGCAAAATACGCTTCGATCGAGGCAAGCGCCGCTTCCCAGCGCAGCCCGAGACCGAGATTGAAGAGCGTATCGAGCGCCGCGGTAAAATCCTGCTGCAGCGATCTCGGCCAGTCAAAGAGCGCCGAATAGGCCGCAAGCCCGGCCGGCACGCCGCGCCGCTCGTCCAATCGCTTGGCCATTCCGGGCGGCAGCAGAAGCGCGCCCGCAAACGGCGGACCGCCGGCGAATTTCGAGCCGGTGATCATTACCATGAACCCGGCATTCAGGTCGGCCTGCAAACGTTCGCGCGGACAACGTAGCTGGCAGGCGTCGACGACGACGTGTACGCGTTTGTCCGCAGCGAGTTCGCGCGCCCGCTGCCGGGTGAGACCGGCAAGCCCGGTCTTGGAGGCATCGAGCACATGAAGCAGAACGTCGCGCCCGGCGGCGAGCGCCTTCGCGACGCAGGCCGCCGCGTCCGCGTCGATCTTGGCGCCGGCGCGCGGCGCTCCCGCGGAATTGCGGATGGCGATCGTCTCGATCTCCACATCGGCGATGTCGGCGAGATAGGCGCCCGGCTCGACTGCGCCGCCGAGGCTCGTGCTGGCGAGAAAATGCCGCCCGGCCGCCGCTTTCGGAACGCCGCGCCCGGTTTCGGTCGGTCCGATCACGATCGAGGTCAGCGGCCCGTCGGAGGCGGCGCGGGCAATGCTCAAGGCGATGAATTCCGCCTCGGTTCCGGAGGCGGTCAGGATTGCGTCGCTGCCGAGAACGCCGAAAAGGCCGACGACGCGCTGGCGCAACCGTTCGAACCAGCCCGCGGGGTAGACGAACTGGCCGATGAGCGCAGTCAAGGCATCGCCCGCCGCGGTGAAGCCGCGCCGCTCGATTGCCGTCGCGGTGGAGGAAGAAAACCAGATTTCCCCTGGCGCGGGGGCGGCCGGCGTGCCGTATTTCGTGCGCCCGGTCAGCGGATCGGGCTTGATCCGCTCATCGCCGCCATCCGCGAGCATGAGCGCCAAAGCGGCCTCATGGCGCGGTGCCGGCGCGACCTGCCGCCGGGCAGCCGAAGCCATGCCTAAAGCCATCGCCAGCGCCTCGAAAAGAAGACCGGCACTGTCGAGCGCGAATGGTTAACGTTGCGTTACCGCCGCTGGCGGCCCCGCTTGTCTGCACGAAAATCTTTGCGGCAAGAGATGACTTTGCAGCGCCTGCGCCCAAGGTTTGGGGAGAGCGACAAGGAGGCAGAAATGGATGTCGGTGTCATCGGCCTGGGTGCCATGGGTTCGAGCCTGGCTCTTCGGCTCGTCAAGGCCGGGGACAAGGTTCGCGTCTGGAACCGCTCGCGCGGTCCGGTCGACAAGCTCGCCAGAGAAGGGGCGATCGGCGTCGAACGGCCGCAGGAGGCGTTGCAAGGCGAAGCGGCGCTCACCATGCTCGCCGACGACGACGCCATCGCCGCGGTGCTTCTCGACGGCGGCGCGCTCGAAAACGCGCGGCGCGGCCTCGTGCACGTCGTAACGGCCACCATCTCGGTCGATTTCGCCAAGCGGCTCGAGAAGATCCACACGCAGTTGGGTCTCGGCTACGTCGCCGCCCCGGTCCTCGGCCGTCCGGACGTCGCGGCAGCCGGCGGGCTCAACGTGCTCGCCGCCGGCGATGCTGCGCACGTGCATCGCGTCCAGCCGCTGCTCGATGCGATCGGCAAGCAAACATGGGTCGTCGGCACGGCGCCGCATCAGGCCAATGTCGTCAAGATTGCCGCCAATTTCGCGCTCGCTTCGGCGATCGAGGTAATGGCCGAATCCATCGCGCTCGCTCGGCGTCACGACGTCGATCCGCGAAAGCTCATCGAGGTTTTCACTGGCACGTTGTTTGCCGCGCCGGCCTATAAGGTCTATGGGCCTGCCATTCTGGAGGGCAAGTTCGAGACGGCGGGCTTCAGGCTGGCACTCGGCTTGAAAGACGTGCGGCTTGCGCTGACCGCGAGCGAAAAGTCGGGCGCGCCGCTGCCATTTGCGGGAATCTTGCGCGACAATTTCGTCGACGCGATGGCGCACGGCGACGGCAACAAGGATTGGGCCGCGGTTTCCAAAGTCGCGCTACGCCGCGCCGGGCTGGAATAGAAGTGGCTTTGCGTACTTGGTTCGGAGAAACCCATGAGCGACGACACGAAGGGAGCGAAGCCTGACTTCAGCCAAGGCGTCGCGCTCGGGGCGCTCGCCGACGGCGCCAAGCTACTCGGTCGCGTCGGAGAGGAGCCTGTACTCCTCGCCCGATGCGGCGAAGAGGTCTTCGCGATCGGGGCGCTCTGCACGCATTACCAGGGGCCGCTCGCCGAGGGCATTCTTGTCGGTGACACGGTGCGCTGTCCTTGGCACCACGCCTGTTTCAACCTGCGCAGCGGCGAAGCGGTACGCGCTCCGGCGTTGGAAAACATCGCTTGTTGGCGGGTCGAGCGGCGCGACGGCAAGATCTATGTATCGGAAAAGATGGAACGCCCGGTGCCTCCGGCAGTCCCGACGCGACCCGGTGCGCCGCGCGCAATCGTCGTTGTCGGCGGAGGTGCAGCGGGGAACGCCGCGGCGGAAATGCTTCGCCGCGAGGGCTTTGCGGGCAGCATTACGATGCTGAGCGCCGACGATTCCGTGCCTTGCGATCGGCCCAATCTCTCCAAGGATTACCTGGCGGGGAGCGCGCCGGAAGAATGGATTCCGCTTCGCCCGCCGGAATTCTATCGGGAGCATGGGATCGATCTGCGCCTCGGCGCACGGGCCGCCGGCATCGATCCCAAGGGCCGAACCGTTACGCTCGCCGACGGTAGTCGCTATTCCTACGACACGCTGCTTCTGGCGACCGGCGCCGAGCCGGTGCGGCTGAACGTGCCCGGCGCGGAGGGGGCAAATCTCCATTACCTGCGCAGCCTCGCCGACAGCCGCGCAATCATCGCCGCAGCCGAGAAGGCGAGGCGCGTGGCGATCGTCGGTGCAAGCTTCATCGGCCTCGAAGTCGCCGCCTCGCTGCGCAAGCGCGGGCTTGAAGTGCATGTGGTCGGACCCGAGGCGCGGCCGCTCGAACGGATCATGGGACCGGAGATCGGCGCTCTCGTCCGCACCGTGCACGAAGAAAACGGCGTTGTTTTTCATCTCGGTGCGAGCGTGGCCGAGATCCGCCGGGACGGCGTCGGGCTG
>JASHSW010000030.1 GCA_030038595.1 Methylovirgula sp. | reverse complement strand
TGAGCCAGAGGTAGGAATTCGGCAAAGATTCAGCCCCGCATTCGCATCCGGAACGCGACACGCTAACACGCGGCGCGCACCTGCGCGACAAGCGCTTCGACATGCGCAATCGGTGTTTCGGGCAGAATCCCATGCCCGAGGTTGAAGATATGCGGACGGCCGCCAAAGGCCGCGAGGATTTGCTCGGTCGCGCGCCGCAACGCCTGGCCGCCGGCGACAAGGACCAGCGGATCGAGATTACCTTGCAGGATCGTTGCCGGCGCCAGTTGCGCGGCTGCGGCGTAGGGATCGATGCTGGTCTCCAAACCCAACGCATCGGCACCGGTGCGCACCGCCAACTCATCAAGCGCGATCCCGGCGCGCCGCGCGAAGACAATTACCTTTGCATGGGGATGTCGTTTGCGCAGCCCATCGACGATGCGCCGCAGCGGCACAACCGACCATCGCTCGAACTCCGCCGCCGGCAATACGCCTGCCCAGGTTTCGAAGATTTGCACGAGATCGACGCCCGCATCGATCTGTCGCGATAGATAGGCGACCGAGCCCATGGTCAGCCGGTCGATGATCTCCTGAAAGAGCTCAGGATGACGATAGGCGAAGAGCCGCGCCGGCGCCTGTTCCGGCGCGCTCTTTCCGGCGATCATATACGCAGCGAGCGTGAAAGGCGCGCCGCAGAAGCCGATCAATGCCGTCTCATCCGCCAGTCCGTCCTTTACTCTGCCGATCGCCTCGAACACAGGGGCAAGGCGCTCGAGGTCGATCGTTTCACGAAGCTGCGCTAGATCCTTTCCGTCCGCGATCGGCGTAAGCTGCGGGCCCGCGCCGCCCTCAAACGAGACTTCCTGGCCGAACGCGTCGGGCACCATGAGAATGTCGCTGAACAGGATTGCGGCGTCGAAACCGAACCTGCGAATCGGCTGCAACGTCGCTTCCGCCGCCAATTCCGGCGTCCGGCAGAAGGCGAGAAATGACGGAGCCTTGGCGCGGAGTTCGCGATATTCCGGAAGATAGCGGCCGGCTTGCCGCATGAGCCAAAGCGGCGGCGGCGAGAGGGCCGCGCCGTCAAGAACACGCAAGATCGGTTTCGTATGCAAGCTTTGTCATTCCGCCGATTAAAAAGAATCTTGTTTCTAAGGGAATTTATGACTCCTCTTATTAGACAGGGGATTAGGCTCTTGCCGCATTTTTCACAATCATTTGTCTCGGTATCGATCTTTGCACCGTACCCACATCGCCACTGCTGATTGTCAACGCCTCCGTTTCGGCAGCGCCCACAACGGCTTTTGCGCCGGTATTCGGCTTTGTTCCACAGGCAGACCGGCTTTCCGTCAAATCAGCCTCCAGTGCCTTTACTTGTTCATTGGCGGAGGTTTGTTGACAAGCGCGAAGCAAAGGCGGGAGATACCCACCGAGGCAGGGCGACACACCGGAATTGTGCACGGTGAATCACAGGCAATCCCCAGGCGGGCGCGGGAGAACGTCATCTGGAACACGGATTCCATCTTCATCTGATCTCCGATGCAACCGGCGAGACGTTGATCGCGGTCAGCCGCGCCGTCGTCGCCCAATATGACGGCGTTTCATCCATCGAGCACCTCTATCCGATGGTGCGCAGTCAAGCGCAGCTGGAACGGGCGATCGCCGAGATTAGAGCTGCGCCGGGCGTGGTGCTCTATACGCTTGTCGATTCGGCACTCGCGCAGCGGCTGGAGGCGGCGTGCCAGGCGGTCGGCGCGCCGTCTCTCTCGGTATTGCAGCCGATCCTCAATCTCTTCCAGGCCTATCTTGGCGCTGCCGCCAATCCGAAGCCGGGCGCGCAGCATATGCTCAACGCCCATTATTTCAGTCGCATCGACGCACTGAACTACACGATGGCGCACGACGACGGGCAGATGTGGGAAAACTACGAGGATGCCGATGTTCTGCTGATCGGGGTCAGCCGAACCTCAAAGACGCCGACGAGCATCTATCTTGCCAACCGCGGGATCAAAACCGCCAATGTTCCGATCGTGCCGAACACGCCTCTGCCGAAATCGATCTTCAGTCTGAAGAAGCCGCTGATTGTCGGACTTGTCGCTTCGGCCGAACGGCTCGTACAGGTGCGCCAAAACCGGCTTGAATCCATGCATTCGATGGCCGACCCTTCCTACGTCGATCCCGTCGCGGTACACGATGAGATCATCAAATCGCGCAAGCTCTTCGCTCACCACGGCTGGCCGGTAATCGATGTGACGCGCCGCTCGATCGAAGAAACGGCGGCGGCGATCATCGACCTTCACAAGGTGCATCGCGGCCGGCTGGCGGTATAACGGACCGTTATGCGGCCTCGTCCTGACGATGCGGCGCGCGCTCGAACGATGCGATAAACGGGATCTTGATGACTTCCGCCAACCTTTGGCGCGGCAAAAGGCCGATTCTGCTCGCCTCGAAGAGCGCCGCGCGCCGGGCGCTTCTCGTCGCCGCCGGCATTCCTTTCGAAGCCATCGCCGCCGAGATTGACGAACGGGGGCTCGAAACGCGGCTGCGCGAAGAAGCGGCAGGCACGACCGCCGCGCATCTGGCGCGCGCCAAAGCGCTTGTCGTGGCGGCGGCCAATCCCGATCGTCTCGTTGTCGGCGCGGATCAAGTACTGGCGCTTGATGGCGAGACGTTCGCCAAGCCCGGCAATCTTTCCGAAGCGAAGGCGCAGCTCGAGTGCCTTTCCGGCCGCAGCCACGTGCTTCATTCGGCCGTCGCGGTCGCGCGCGCCGCCCAAGTGCTGTTCGAGACGGCCGACAGCGCGACGCTTACCTGCCGAGTCCTTAGCGCCGATTTCATCGAACGCTACCTGGCCGCCGTCGGCGAGCGGGCGCTGGATAGCGTCGGAGCCTACCAGATCGAAGCGCTCGGCATCCAGCTTTTCGAAAGGATCGAAGGCGATCAAACGACGATCCTCGGCCTGCCGCTGCTGCCTCTGCTTGCATTTCTGCGCCGGGAAGGGAGTCTCGTCGGATGATGCCGCGCGCCTTCATCATCGGCTGGCCGGTTGCGCAATCGCGCTCACCGCTCATCCACAGCACTTGGCTCGACGAGCTGCATATCAACGGCACATACGAGCGCCTAGCGCTGCCGCCGCAGGAGATCGAAGCCTTTCTCTCGACGTTGGGCGAGGGCGGTTTTGTCGGCGGCAACGTGACGATCCCCCACAAAGAGAAAGCCTTCGCACTCTGCGCTGTGACGACGCCCACGGCGGCGCGCCTAGAAGCTGTGAATACCTTGTGGATGGAAGGTGGAAAACTATGCGGCGACAACACCGATGCCGCGGGCTTTCTCGCTTCTCTCGATGATGACGTGCCGGGCTGGGGAAAAACGCTCGAAAAAGTGGCGGTACTCGGCGCCGGCGGTGCGGCGCGTGCCGTTCTCTACGCACTCCTGTCGCGCGGCGCGCGGCGCATCGTCGTCATCAACCGAACGCAGGCGCGGGGCGAAGAGCTGCGCTCCCGTTTCGGCGCTTCGATCGTGCTCGCCGATCCTGGCGATCCGGCCGGCGCGCTTGCCGGCGCCGATCTTCTTGTCAATACGACCTCGCTCGGCATGGCCGGCCAACCGCCGCTCGAAATCGATCTTGCCCCTTTGCCGGGTCACGCCGTCGTCGCCGACATCGTCTATGTGCCGCTCGAAACCACGCTGCTCGCCAATGCGCGCCGCCGCGGACTGAGGACGTCCGGCGGTATCGGTATGTTGCTGCACCAGGCAGTGCCCGGGTTCGAGCGCTGGTTCGGCGTACGCCCGCGGGTAACGCCCGCACTTCGCGCCCGCGTCGCCGCCGATATCGAGGGCAAGGGCTGATGTTCATACTCGGGCTTACCGGCTCGATCGGCATGGGCAAATCGACTGCGGCCGCGATGTTTCGCGCCGCCGGCGTCAGGGTGCACGATTCCGATGCGGTCGTCCATGCGCTCTACCGCGGCGCGGCGGCGCCGCTCGTCGAGGCCGCCTTTCCAGGCACCGTGCGCGACGGTGCCGTCGACCGCACGGCGCTCGCGGCGCGCGTCATCGGCGATTCGGCCGCCATGGCGCGTCTCGAATCGCTCGTTCACCCGCTGGTGCGGGCCGATCGCGCCGCCTTCCTCGCTGCGGCACGTGCTGCTGGCGAGCGCATCGTCGTCCTCGATATCCCGCTGCTCTTCGAGACGGGCGCAGAGAGCGAGGTCGATGCCGTGCTGCTCGTCACCGCTTCGCAAGCAGTGCAAAAGGCGCGGATCGCGGCGCGGCCGGGCATGACGGAAGAAAAGCTCGCTGCCATACTGGCGCGGCAAATGCCGGAATCCGAGAAACGCCGGTTCGCCGATTTCCGCATCGACACGAGCGCCGGAATGGAGGATACGGAGCGGCAGATTGGCGAGCTGCTTCGTAAGATCGGCGCGGCGCGATAGAGACGAGGCGATGCGGGAAATCGTCATCGATACGGAAACGACGGGACTTGATCCGGCCAACGGCCACAGGATCATCGAGATCGGCTGCCTCGAGCTCTTCAATGCAATCCCGACCGGCCAGACCTTCCACGAATATCTCGATCCCGAGCGCGACGTGCCGGACGAAGCCTTTCGCGTCCACGGGCTCTCCGCCGAATTTCTCGCCGGCAAGCCGAAATTCCGCGACATCGCCGAGCGCTTTGTCGCCTTCCTCGGCGAAGCAGTACTCGTCGCCCATAACGCCGAATTCGACGTCCGCTTCCTCAACGCCGAGCTCGCCGCGCACGGCCGCGCCGGCATCGGTCTCGAACGGGTTGTCGACACATTGGCGTTGGCTCGCCGCCGCCATCCCGGCGCGCCCAACAGTCTCGATGCGCTCTGCCAGCGCTACGGAATCGACGTAAGCCGCCGCACCAAACATGGCGCGCTGCTCGATGCGGAAATTCTCGCTGAGGTCTATGCCGAGCTGACTGGCGGACGCCAGGCGAGTTTCGCGTTGCAAGCGACCGGTGCGGCGCGGATCCACGGCGAAGGCGTGACGCGTCCCGTCCGTCCGGCGGCGCTGGCACCCCGCATCGATGCCGCGGAACTTGTCGCGCACGCGGCCTTCATCGCCCGCCTCGGGCAAAAGGCGATTTGGCGCAATTACCCGCTGGCGCATACGTCGGACGGCGGAACGCCGCCGATGCCGCCGGCGCAAGCGCCGCCCGATGCGGGCGTTCCGGCGTCTTAGGAAAATCGATTGTAGGGGGCGGGCGCGCTTCTGGGCGCGGCGGCGCTCGTTACGTCTGCGCGGCGGGCGCGGCGGGCTTGGCGGCCATTTCTTCCATGCGGCGGCGATAAAGCGTGGCAAAGTCAATCGGGTCGATATAGAGCGGCGGGAAGCCGCCGCCGCGTACCGCCTCGGCGATGATCTGTCGGGCGAACGGAAACAAAAGCCGCGGGCATTCGATCATAACCACCGGATGGACGTCGTTCTGCGGGATATTTGCGACGCGGAAGAGCCCGGCGTAATTCAGCTCGAACTTGAACAAGGTATCGGCGCCTTCGCCGGCCGAACCTTCGAGCAGGAGTTCGACTTCATAGTCGGTCGGCGCGACTTGCCGGGCGTTGACGTTCACCTGGATGGAGATCTGCGGCGGCTTGGCCTGCGGCCCCAGCGAGCGGGGCGCGTTCGGATTCTCGAAGGAAAAATCCTTGGTATATTGCACCAGCGCATTGAGCGTGGGCGCGGTGTTGGTCGTGCCGCCGTTCCCGTCCGCCATATCTTTTCTTTCTCCGAGCCGATCCGGCGTTCGCCGGTAGCATGGATGGATGTTGCGAACAAGCCGCCGCTCAGTTGCGGTCGCGTTCCTCGATGCGCTGCCAATCTTGCGGGGAGAGATCGATCACGTCGGGCTTGTCGGCGGGCATGGGCGCGGGCGTCGACAGCCGACGCAGCGCGGGCGCGAGTAGAGCAAGCCCCACGCAATCGGAAAGGAAGCCCGGTAGAACGAGCAGAACGCCGCCGAGCGCGGCGAGAACGCCGCTTTCCAGCGCGCCCGGCGCGAGCCGGACGACACCGCCTTTGAGCACCGCTTTGAGTTCCTGACGTGCCGTGCGGCCGAGCCGGCGCAGCAACACGGCGCCGAGCAAGCTGGTCAGCAGCGTGGCAAGGATCGCGCCGCCGAGGCCGATCGCGGCGGATACCAGTCCGAAGACGAAAATCTCGCTGAAAAGCCATAAGCCCAGTCCGAAAAGAAAGGTCGCGGCAAAGGGCATCGTCGTCTCTCCCGGGCGCCGCGAGGCTGCGGTTCGCGGCCGCCCAATCTATATGCTAGAAGTCTTTCGGCACGCTATAATTGGAACCGCGCATGCACGACCCGCTCGATGCTTCGACGATCATCTTCGCGCTTCTGGCGATCTTCGTCTTGTGGAAGCTGCGCTCCGTTCTCGGCACGCGTACCGGCAACGAAAAACCTCCGCCGGTTCCTTTTTTGCGCCGCGCGGTCGAGGATAACAAGGTTGTGCCGCTGCCGGGAGCGGCTGCGCAGCCGGCAAGCGAGACCAACCCGAATCGTTGGCGACCGTATGCCGAGCCTGGTTCGAAGGCGGCCGCGGGTCTCGACGCGATCGTCGCCGCGAACCCGGGCTTTACCCTCGAGGCGTTTCTGCCCGGCGCGAAGACCGCCTATGAAATGATCGTAACGGCATTCGCCTCCGGCGATCTTCAGACGCTACGAAACCTGCTCGACAAGGACGTATTCGACAGTTTTTCGGCGGCGATCGCGGGGCGTGAAAACCGCGGCGAGAGCATGACGACGCGCGTCGTTTCGATCGATCAGGTGACGATCGAGGATGCCGGCATGCATGGCGGATCCGCGCAGATCACGCTGCGCTTTTTCGCAAAATTGATCACTGCGACTCGCGACAAATCGGGCGCGGTCATCAGCGGCGATCCCGAAAAGAGCATCGATATCGCCGACGTCTGGACGTTTGCCCGCGACGTCTCCTCGCGCGATCCGAACTGGAAACTGGCCGCGACGCAGACCGGACATTAAGCGGTGCCTTCGCCCTCGGGTTGCTTCGCAAGCGCCTTAGGATACGGCTAAGTTGTTGCCAAGGTGCGCGGGTGCGCATCGCAATTGGCATGAGAGATTCATGGGAACGGTTTTTGCCGCTTCCGCGGTACCGCGAGCCTCGCTCGCGCCGCGTAGCTTTGCCGAGATCGACGGATTTGCCGGTGAGGATCATCTCGAAGCATTTCGCATTTTTGCCCAACAGGCCGCGGCCATCCTCGAGCGCCGTCTGCCGCTGCGCCCGGCGCGCGCCGCCTCGCCGGCGCTGAGCGCGGTTTTCAGCGCCGCTCTCGCCGAACCCGTTCGCACGCAAGAAGCGGCGCGGCGCTTTTTCGAAGAGTATTTCGAAGCCTTCGCGGTTGCGCCGACACCGGGCTTCGTCACGGGCTATTACGAACCTGTCGTCGCCGGCGCTCTGGCGCCTTCGGCGCAATTTACCGCGCCGATTCTCGCCCGGCCCGACGATCTCGTCACGCTGCCGCAGGGTGCCGGATTGCCGGGCCGGCCGGAGCTGTCGGCGGCGCGTCGGCGGTCCGATCAGACGCTCGCTCCCTATCCCGAGCGCGCCGAAATCGAAGCGCACGCGGATCAGTTCCAGCCGCTCGTCTGGCTCGAAGATCCGGTCGAAGTCTTCCTCGTCCAAGTGCAGGGTTCGGCGCGCGTCATGCTGCCGGACGGGCGACAGATCCGCCTCGTCTATGCTGGCCGCAACGGCTGGCCCTATACTTCGGTCGGCTGTATCCTCATCGAACGAGGCGAGATCGCCGCTTCCGAGATGGGGCTTGCGGCGCTCAAAGCCTGGGTGCGGCAGCACGGACAGAGTCCCGGCGAAGCCGGCGCCGCGCTTCTTCGGGCCAACAAATCCTACGTGTTTTTCGCCATCGACTCCAATCTTCGCGAGGCGGACGGGGCGCTCGGTGGGGCCGGGGTGAGCCTCACGGCTCTACGTTCCATCGCGGTCGATCGCGCGATCTGGTCCTACGGCTTGCCGTTCTGGCTTGACGGCGAGTTGCCCTGGAAAGGCGACGAGCCGACGCCGTTCAGCCGGCTGATGATCGCCCAGGACACCGGGTCGGCAATTCTCGGACCGGCGCGCGCCGATATTTTCTTCGGCAGTGGCGCCGCTGCCGGGGAGCGAGCCGGCGCCGTCCGACATGCTTGCGAGTTCGTTGTCCTGCTGCCAAAAGCACCGGCATGAGTTTGGCAAAGGACGTTCCGCGGCGGCGCCTTTCGGCGGAGGAAGTCGAGCTATGGCTCTCGGCGATGCGCGATGTCGCGCCAAGCCGGGATGCCCGCCGGCCAGAGCCGCGCGAGGGCGCGCCGAAAAGACCAGAAAACATCATAAAATCAATGGAGTCCCTGGGCACATCGGACCCCGCATCCGCGCCGCGCCGGCTGCCCGGCTTGGCGCCGCTCGACCGGCGTGCCCGGCAAAAGCTGGCGCGTGGCGCGATCCCGGTCGATGCCGCAATCGACCTCCATGGGATGCGCCAGCAGGAGGCACATCGCGCCCTGCTGGGGTTCTTGAGCGGCGCACAGCGCGAGGGGGCGAAGATCGTGCTGGTCGTCACCGGCAAAGGGGAAGGGCGTTCGGCTGAAGGAATCGAGACCGGCGTGCTGCGTCGCGCCGTGCCTCTGTGGCTGCATGCGCCGGAGTGGCGCCATCTCATCGTTGGGTTCGAGGAGGCGTCGCGCACGCATGGCGGCGGCGGCGCGCTTTACGTCCGGCTGCGCCGCCAGGAGCGGCGCAAGCGGTGATCAGCGCTCGTCGTCATCGTCTTTGCTCTTGCCGACGAGGATCGCGAAAACGGCGATCATCCCCGTCCCGGCGATGAACCAGAGGGCAATTTTGGCAATGACGATCCAAGTCACTGCATCCCAGGTCATCGCGGCCGCCTGATCTTGCTTTGGTGCCCGCCCCGGTTCCGGCGAGAGGAACGAACAGCGTTAGCGGCATTGCCGCAAGAGTGGAGTTTGCGATGCCCGAGGATTGGACGGCGGCGACCGCCCCTTCGCTCGCCGATTTCGAGGCGATCGCGGCGGCGGCGTATGCCCGCCTCCCGGCGCGCTTTCGCAAGCTTTGCGAAGGGCTCGTCGTCCAGGTGGCGGATTTTCCGACCGACGAGGTCCTCGATGAGATGGGCTGCGAAACGGAATTCGATTTACTCGGCCTGTTCACCGGGCGCGGGCTGGCGCAAGGCGGCGCCACTCCCTTGACGGGCCAATTGCCGAATATGATATGGCTCTACCGCCGTCCGATCCTCGACTATTGGGCCGAAAACGAGGAGCGGCTCGGCGACATCGTCGCCCATGTCTTGGTGCACGAGATCGGCCACCACTTTGGCCTCTCCGACGCCGACATGGCGGCGATCGAGGCGGCGGCGGAATAAAACCGGAAACGCAAATGCAGAAATTTACCTCGTTGACCGGCGTCGCGGCTCCGCTCGAAATCCGCAATGTCGACACCGACATGATCATCCCGAAACAATATCTGAAGACGATCAAGCGCACCGGGCTCGGGACCGGCCTCTTCGCGGAGCTGCGCTACAAAGACGACGGTTCGGAAAATCCCGATTTCGTCTTGAACAAACCCGCCTATCGCAATGCCAAGATTCTCGTCGCCGAGGATAATTTCGGTTGCGGCTCATCGCGCGAACACGCGCCTTGGGCGCTGCTCGATTTCGGCATCCGCTGCGTGATCTCGACGAGCTTCGCCGACATTTTTTACAACAATTGCTTCAAGAACGGTATTCTGCCGATCGTTGTCTCGCCGCAAGATCTCGAAAAGCTCCTCGACGACGCGCGGCGTGGCGCCAACGCGACGATCTCCGTCGATCTCGAACGTCAAGAGATCCGCGGCCCGGACGGGGGCGTCGTTCGTTTCGACATCGAACCGTTCCGCAAACATTGCCTTTTGAATGGACTCGACGACATCGGCCTCAGCCTGAAAAAGGCCGAGAAGATCGAGCGTTTCGAAGCAAAGGTCAAAGCCGAGCGACCGTGGCACTGACGCCAGGCCCGGTTTCGGGGGAGTGGGAAAAACATCGGCGGTGGCAACTGCGCCGGTGTCTCGATTGCCTTCAGCCGGCGCCCGAGAGCACTCGAAGAGGCCGCGCCGTGGCTAGAAAGTGAGCCGTGCGGTGGCGACGAGATTGTTCTGGATGACCGGATTCTGCGTCACCGCCACCTGATAACCGACGCCGAAGATCAGGTTGACCGCCCGGGTCGGGCTGTCTTGGCCGATCTTGAAGCGCCCGAATATGATTCCCGGCGTCAACATGACTTGGTTGAGGCCGATGTGCTCCCCATTCGGCCAGTACTCGTAATTGACCTCGAGTTCCGGCCAAAAATACTGCATGAAATGATACTGGAAGGCGGTGTTCCAAAGTATGGGATCGCCGTAGTTCGTCATATTGACTTGAGGCGTATTGCCAGGGGAAGCCAGCGCGCTGACCGGAATTTGCACGCTGACCGTCGATTGAACGTCAAAATCGCCAAAGCCTTTGCCGGCTGCGAGCGTCGGCTGCGCGGTTAGAACGTTGTTTGAAATTTTCCCCGGCGTGCCGAGCGGGTCTGACATCTGGAAGAAGCCGGTAAAGATGAAATCGCCGTTTTCCTTGTTGGCGGCAAGGAAACGGTATTTGACAAGAAACGCCGGCCAATCGCCCCAACCCTGCGCGTTCCCTTTCGGGCCGGTGGCTGTCTCGTACGGAGGAGTCGCCAAAATGACTTCCAAAGGCCATGCGGGGATGAACTCCACCCTTGCACCGCCAGGGCCGCCGTAATTGACGATATGTTGGCCGTTTCCTTGGCTGCCCGTCGCGTTTTGCTGGTCGTAGAAATCGAACCGAAACTCTTGTTCGAGGCGCGGCGTGACGGTGACGAGCGGCGTCATCCAACTGGGTTGGGCCGCCTGGGTGGCCGAAACCATGTCGAGCCAGGAGGCGAACGGCGCCCCGGAAAATAGATAACCATTTGGCGGCGGCGTCGGGAGCGACTGAGCGTATGCGCAAACAGGCAAGAGCAAGATCACCGCTCCGGCCGCCACCCCCAGCCGTCGAATTTTCAATCGACCGCCACGATTTTCCGTGTCGCTTTTCATGTGCCCCCCGGCGTCTGCAATTGGCAATCCTATATACAGCAATACACAGCTTCTGTGAACACGATTCTTGCGGCCCCTATTTGCCGATTCGCACTTGGCTCATTGCTGTTGTGATCCCTTGCAGCCGAGAAGGGAGCAAAAGCGGGCGCGCTTGACGCGGCCGCGTGCCTCCCCTAGGAAATCGCCTCCGATTTCCCCCCGCGAGCCGAAAGCCATGACGCGCCGCTGCGAATTGACCGGCAAGTCCGTGCAGACCGGGCACGTGGTCAGCCACTCGAACCACAAGACGAACACGCGCTTCCTGCCCAATCTTAAGACGGCGACACTGATCTCCGAGGCGTTGAATCGGCGCGTGCGCTTGCGCGTCGCCGTCGCCGCGCTGCGCTCGATCGAACATCGCGGCGGGCTCGATGCCTTTCTCTTGAAGGCGCGCGACAACCAGCTCTCGCCGGGCGCGCTGGCACTGAAACGCGAGATCTTGAAGAAGCGGGCGGCGAACTGATTCCCTCTCGCCGTTCGCTCCGCTCCCGGAGCGAGGGGATGCTACATCAATGTAGCAGCGCGGGCCGGCGCTCTGGCCTGGGCAGCGGGGCCGGTTCCGCTTTCTCGTCGAAAAGCTCGGCCAGTTTCTCGGTCATCGCCCCGCCGAGTTCCTCGGCATCGACGATCGTCACCGCGCGCCGGTAGTAGCGCGTCACGTCGTGGCCGATGCCGATGGCGATCAATTCGATCGGCGATCGCGTTTCGATTTCTTCGATCACATGTCGCAGATGGCGTTCGAGGTAATTGCCGGGATTGACGGAAAGCGTCGAATCATCGACCGGAGCACCGTCCGAAATCATCATCAAAATGCGCCGCTGCTCCGGCCGGTTAAGCAGGCGGCGGTGCGCCCAATCGAGCGCTTCGCCGTCGATGTTCTCTTTGAGCAGGCCTTCGCGCATCATCAAGCCGAGATTCTTGCGGGCCCGGCGCCATGGCGCATCGGCCGCCTTATAGATGATGTGGCGCAGATCGTTGAGCCGACCGGGTGCCGGCGGTTTGCCGGCCTGCAGCCACGCTTCGCGTGATTGACCACCCTTCCAGGCGCGCGTCGTAAAGCCCAGAATCTCGACCTTGACGCCGCAGCGCTCCAGCGTGCGGGCGAGAATGTCGGCGCAGGTCGCCGCGACGGTAATCGGCCGACCGCGCATCGAGCCGGAATTGTCGAGCAGCAGCGTTACGACCGTATCGCGGAAGTCGGTATCCTTCTCGCGCTTGAAGGAGAGCGGCTGCTGCGGATCGACGATAATGCGCGCGAGCCGCGCCGGATCGAGCATGCCTTCTTCGAGATCGAACTCCCACGAGCGGCTTTGCTGCGCCATCAGCCGGCGTTGCAGGCGATTGGCGAGACGCCCCACGATCGAGGAAAGATTCTGCAGCTGTTTGTCGAGATAGGCGCGCAGCCGGTCGAGTTCATCCGGCTCGCAAAGCGATTCGGCGGCGACGATCTCGTCGAACTTCTTGCTGAAGGCGCGGTAGTCGGGGCCGCGCGGCTCGGCGCGCGCCTTGCCCGGCAGGCGGCGCGATTCGCCGGGCTGCTCGCCTTCGGCGGCTTCACCTTCTTCCTCGGCTTCGAATTCGCCGGCCGCGGCCTCGCTGGCGTCGATCGTCGTTTCGCCCGCCGCTTCGGCCGCCTCGGCGCTCTGCGTTTCCTCCGCATCGACGCCTTCGTCGCGTTGGCCCTGGAACGTTTCGCCGTCCTCCGCGCCCGCCTCGACTTCTTCGTTCGGCTCGCTCTCGCCGTTCTCGTCGGAACCAAGATCCTCGGCCATGTCGAGCGCGGCCAGGAGCCGGCGTACCGAGAGGCCAAAGCCGCGCTGGTCTTCGATGGCGGCAGCGAGTCTGTCGAGATCGCGCCCGGCGCGCTGCTCGATGCTCGGCCGCCAAAGTTCAACCAGTTTCTGGGCGTTCTTCGGCGGCTTCTGGCCGGTCAAGCGCTCACGTACGATCAGCGCGATGGCCTGTTCGAGCGGCGCCTCGGCGCGTTCACGAATGTCGGCGTAACGGCTGTGTTGAAAGCGCTGCTCGATCATCGCGTCGATATTTTGCGCGACGCCCTCCATGCGGCGCGCCCCGATCGCTTCGACTCGCGCCTGCTCCACCGCCTCGAACACGGCGCGGGCGGCGGGCGTACGCGGCGCCAGACGCCGATGTACGTCGACGCTATGACAGGCAAGCCGCAATGCCATCGAGTCGGCCTGGCCGCGCAGCACCGCCGCATCGCGCTTGCCGAGCTTGCGGGGCGGCTCCGGCAGGCGCGCTTTGGTCGCGCCGCCATTGCGGGTAAGGCCCGGCTTCTCGGCGGCGTAGACGACTTCGAGCTGCGGCATGTGCGCAAGCGCTCGCATGCAGCCGGCGACGGCGCGTTTCAACGGCTCCTGCGGGGCGTCCGCCCTGGAAGCAGGCTTTTGGTTCGAACCGGTCACTAGCTTATGGCGACGTTGACGGCGCTTTCCGGCAGTTCCTGGCCGAAGCAGCGCTGATAGAATTCGGCGACGAGCATACGTTCCAGCTCGTCGCATTTGTTGAGGAAGGTCAGCCTGAAGGCGAAGCCGATGTCGTGGAAGATCTCGGCATTCTCCGCCCAGGTGATCACGGTGCGCGGGCTCATCACGGTCGAAAGGTCGCCGGCCATGAAAGCGTTGCGGGTCAGATCGGCGACGCGCACCATCTTGCCGACCTGATCGCGGCCGTCCTTGGTCGCCTGATAGGATTTCACCTTGGCGAGCACGATGCCCACCTCTTTGTCATGCGGCAAATAGTTCAAGGTGGTGACGATCGACCAGCGGTCCATTTGTCCCTGGTTGATCTGCTGCGTGCCGTGGTAGAGACCCGAGGTATCGCCGAGCCCGATCGTGTTGGTCGTCGAAAACAGCCGAAAGGCAGGATGCGGGGTGATCACCCGGCTCTGATCGAGCAGCGTCAAACGGCCCTGCACTTCGAGCACGCGTTGAATGACGAACATCACATCGGGGCGCCCGGCGTCATATTCGTCGAAACAGAGCGCGATGTTGTGCTGCACCGCCCAAGGCAGAATGCCGTCGCGGAACTCGGTCACCTGTTTGCCGTCCTTGATGACGATCGCATCCTTGCCGACGAGGTCGACGCGCGACACATGGCTGTCGAGATTGATTCGCACGCAAGGCCAGTTGAGCCGCGCGGCGACCTGTTCGATATGCGTCGACTTGCCGGTCCCGTGATAGCCGGTAACCATCACGCGGCGGTTCTTGGCGAACCCCGCGAGGATCGCCAGCGTCGTGTCGCGATCGAAGAGATAATCCGGATCGGTCTCCGGTACATGCAGATCCGGCGTCGAGAAGGCCGGCGCTTCCATATCCGCATCGATCCCGAAAACCTGGCGGACCGAAATTTTCATGTCGGGAACGGCCTGGTTGGCCTGACCGTCGCCGGCAAGCGAGATGTTTGACATCGATCCTCCAATCCGGCCGCGCCCGGCGGAAGCCGGCGTGCGGCGGAGGGTCCTTAGGCGAGTTTGACGGACTTCAGGTAATTATAGGCGTGAATGATTTCCCGCAATTTATCTTCGAGAGATCGGTCTCCGCCATTGGCGTCCGGGTGAAGACGTTTCACCATATCCTTATAACGCATTCTGATAACAGAGGAATCCGCTGTTTCGTCGAGGCCTAGCTGGTCGAGGGCCCGTTTTGCGGCGATTCCGCAACGCGGCATTTTCGGCTCCTCGGCCATCTTTGGTCCGCTTCCACGTCCGAAAATCCTTAAGGGATCGACGAATCGCGACGGATCGTCGCTGCGGAATCGAAAACCGCCGTTGCCGCCCATCGTCCAGGTGGGACGGTGACCAATGCTCGCATCGCGCTGATAGAGGGCTACGGCCTCGGGTGCCATGCCGCTGAAATAATTATAGGAAGCGTTGTAGGCGCGGACGTGGTCGAGGCAGAAGCAGAAATATTCGCCTTCCGATTGCCATCCCTTCGGAGCGCGAAATGTGCCGGGCTCGTTGCAGCCAGGCCGGTCGCAGCGCAGCGCCGCGCTGCCCAACTGCTGCCGGTGTTTCGAGGCGATCCTGATTCGATCGAAGAGCGGTGAATTGAGATCCATCGGGGTATTATGAAGGTCTTTATTGTCGCTGCAAGCTACGCGATCCGTCAAAAATGCGGCCGCGGGTGCGACCAGCTCGAGGGGCTTGAATGAGCGTCGAGGCCAGCATCGCGCAGCGTATTCGCGAAAAACTCAACGCCGCGTTTGCGCCGCTTTCGCTCGAAGTGATCGACGATTCCCGCAGACATCTCGGGCATGCGTCGATGCGAGGTCTGGGGAAAGCCGCGCAGGCGGGCGAGACTCACTTTACCGTGAAGATGGTGTCCGAAGCGTTCAAGGGCAAGAACCGCATCGATCGGCACCGCATGGTCAATGCGGCGTTGCATGCCGAGATTGCCGATGGAGTGCACGCCCTGGCGATCGAGGCCAAGGCGCCGGGCGAATGAGTGTCGCAGCGGGCGTCGCGCACCGCTCGTCATGAAACTGCCGCAACTCCAAAGAACTAAGATCACGCTGCGTTTTGCAAGGGCAAAGCGGCGTGGTTGCGCTTTGCAGACGACGCGTTGCGGGCTAGGAATGATGTCGAACCAAGTTCTTGGGTTCCAGCTGGTCGCGTCTATGGACGGTTCCTATCCGCAACGTTCCCCCAGGCGCCCGAACCGCCTTTGGCTGCAGCTTTGCGGAATCCTCGTCGCGACGCTGGGTATTATCGCCAATGCCGCAGCGAGCCCGGCAATCGTCGTCGACGTCGCGACCGGCAACGTCCTTTACGAGAACCACGCGAACGAACCCTGGTATCCGGCTTCGCTCACCAAGCTGATGACGATCTACGTCGCGCTCAGCGCG
>JASHSW010000029.1 GCA_030038595.1 Methylovirgula sp. | reverse complement strand
CGGGACCTGGACCTACGACGAAATCTTCAAGTTCATCAAGGATCCGCAAAGTTACATTCCCGGAACCAAGATGACGTTTGCCGGCGAGCCGGACCCGCAGAAGCGGGCCGACATCATCGCCTATCTGCGCACGCTGTCGGACAATCCGCTGCCTTTGCCGAAGCCGAAATAGGCGCCGCACATTTCCTATTCTTAATTCCCGGAAATGGCCCACGATCTTGCCGATGCGCGGCAAAAAGCGACATAATTCGCTGCCACTGCGTCCGCAAAGAGAGAGACGATTTTGATCCTACCGGCCAGCCCGCAATTCTCGCGTCGTTGCATCCTCCGCCTTGGCTCCGGCCTTTTCGTCGCTTCCCTTCCAACGTCGGCCGCCCTTGCACAAATGGCGCCGGCCGGCGGTGGTACGGAGACGCACGGGATCTCGACATTCGGCGATCTCGCGCTTGCCGCCGATTTTCCGCATTTCGCCTACGTCGATCCGCAGGCGCCGAAAGGCGGACAGATGCTGCTGCAGCCGGCGGGGGGAGGACCGAACTCTAATCCGACGACCTTCGATACGCTCAACGTCTTCATCCTGAAGGGCGACGGCGCCGCCGGCATGGGATTGATCTTCGACTCGCTGATGGTCGCCAATTCCGACGAACCGGATTCGCTCTACGGGCTTGTCGCCCACAAGGTATGGATTTCGGCGGACAAAAATCTCTATCGCTTTCTCCTGCGCAAAGAGGCGCGTTTCCACGACGGCAGCCCGCTTACCGCTCGCGACGTCGCCTTCTCGCTCGGCGTTCTGAAGACGCAAGGCCATCCCGTCATCCGCCAGTCGCTGCGCGATTTCGTCGGCGCCGAGGCGGAGGCCGACGATGTGCTCGCCGTGCACCTGAAGCCGGGCCATATGCGCGAAGCGGCGCTCGCCGTCGCCGGCCAGCCGATTTTTTCGGCGGCCTATTACGCAAAACAACCGTTCAATCAGACGACTCTCGAATCGCCGCTCGGCTCGGGGCCCTACAAGGTAGGCGATCTCGAGCAGGGACATTTCATCACATTCAATCGCGTCGCCGATTATTGGGGCAAGGATCTGCCCGTGAACCTCGGCCAGAACAATTTCGACGTCGTCCGCTTCGAGTATTTCGACGATCGCAAAGTGGCGTTCGAAGCCTTCAAGGCCGCCGTCTATACGTTCCGAGAAGAATTCACTTCGGCGATATGGGCGACGGGCTACGACTTTCCCGCAGTGAAGGACGGCCGGGTAAAGCGCGAGACTTTGCCCGACCAATTGCCCCTCGGAACGCAAGCCTGGTTTCTCAACATCCGGCGCGACAAGTTCAAGGACGTGCGGATCCGTGAGGCGCTCGGCTACGCCTTCGATTTCGAGTGGACCAACAAATTCATCATGTACGGCCTCTATCGGCGCACCGTCTCCTATTTCCAGAATTCGCCGATGGAGGCATCCGGCAAGCCTTCGCCGGAAGAATTGCAAATCCTCGAACCGTTCCGCAGCCGATTGTCGCCTGCCGTCTTCGATACGGCCTACATGCCGCCCGTATCCGACGGCTCCGGCGAGGACCGCAAGCTCTTGCGCCACGCCAACGATCTGCTGCTCTCGGCGGGTTGCAAGCGCCAGGGTTCGAGCCTGCTCCTGCCGGACGGCAAGCCTTTCGAGATCGAATTCCTCGATTTCGACAATGGATTGGAGCCGCATACGGCGGCCTTTATCCGCAACCTCAACCTGCTCGGCATCGCCGCGCGGTTCAGGCTCATCGATCCCTCGGCGTACAAGGAGCGTACCGACAATTTCGATTACGACGTGGTGACCGAGCGTTTTGGCCTCGGGCTCACGCCGGGGGAGGCGATGCGTGAATATTTCGGCTCGGAGGCGGCCAATCTGCCGGGATCTCTCAATGTCTCGGGTATCGCCGATCCCGTAGTCGATGCGTTGATCGCCGAAGCGCTGGTCGTCGATACGCGCGCCAAGCTCACCTTCATTTGCCGCTGCATCGACCGTATCCTGCGCGCCGGCCATTATTGGGTGCCGATGTGGAACAAGCCCAACCACCTCGTCGCCTATTGGGATCTCTTCTCGCGCCCGGCGCGCAGCGCCAAATACGACATCGGCGTTCCCTCGACCTGGTGGTACGACAAGCAAAAAGCCGCCCGCGTCAATCTTCCGAGCCAATGAGATGGCTTCCTATATCGCGCGTCGCATTCTCTTGATGATCCCGACGATCTTCGGGATCTTGCTCATCTCTTTCGTGATCGTGCAGTTCGCGCCGGGCGGCCCGGTCGAGCGGATCCTCGCCCAATTGCAGGGGTTGAACACCAGCGCGACCGCAAATTTCAGCGGGGCCGGAGAAGCGCGGATGAGCAGCGGCGCCGAATTCTCCTCCAAGTACCGCGGTGCGGAGGGGCTCGATCCGAAGTTCATCGCCGAACTCAACAAACAGTTCGGCTTCGACAAGCCGCCCGTCGAGCGCTTCCTTTTGATGCTCAAGAATTATCTGCGCTTCGACTTCGGCAATTCCTATTATCGCGACGTGCCAGTCATCGAGCTCATCAAGGAAAAATTGCCGGTTTCGATCTCGCTCGGCATTTGGATGACGCTTCTATCTTATCTGATCTCGATTCCGCTCGGCGTCGCCAAGGCGGTGCGCGACGGCTCGCGTTTCGACGTCTGGACTTCGGCCGTGGTGATCGTCGGCTATGCGATCCCAAGCTTTCTATTTGCCATTCTTCTAATCGTGCTCTTCTGCGGCGGCTCGTTCTGGCAAATCTTTCCACTGCGCGGCCTGACCTCAGAGAACTTTGCCACGCTCTCGCTGCTCGGCAAAGTCGAGGATTATTTGTGGCACGTCACGCTGCCGGTCCTCTCGCTGACGCTCGGCGCCTTCGCGACCGTGACCTTTCTCACCAAGAATTCGTTTCTCGACGAAATCCGCAAGCAATACGTCCAGACGGCGCGAATGAAGGGCTTGACGGAACGCAAGGTGCTTTATGGGCACGTGTTCCGCAACGCCATGATGATCGTCGTCGCCGGATTTCCCGGCGCGTTCATCAACGCCTTTTTCGCTGGCTCGCTGCTGATCGAGACGATCTTCTCGCTCGATGGTCTCGGACTTCTTTCCTACGAATCGATCGTCGACCGCGACTATCCGGTGGTGTTCGCCAACCTCTATATTTTCGCGCTTCTCGGACTGTTCGTGAATCTCTTGTCCGATCTCACCTATACTTGGATCGATCCGCGCATCGATTTCGAGACGCGGGAGGTCTAGCCCGTGAACCCGCCGGCGCTCTCCGGGCAAACGCCGAGCGAGTTCCGCGCTCTGGCGCCGCCGTTGAAACACCACGGTCTCATTCGCCTCACGCCGCTCAACCGCCGGCGTCTCAGCAACTTCCGCCGCAATCGGCGCGGCTTCTGGTCGCTGTGGATCTTCCTGTTCTTTTTCGTGGTGTCGCTGTTTGCCGAATTCATCGCCAACGACAAGCCGATCTTAGTGGTCTACAAAGGCGAGTATCTATTTCCGATCTTTCACACCTATCCGGAGGCGAAGTTCGGCGGCTTTCTCGCCGAGACCGACTATCGCGACCCTTTCATCGCCAACGAGATCGACGCGCACGGCTATATGATCTGGCCGCCGATCCACTATTCCTACAACACGATCGAAAGCGCGTTGCCGACGCCTGCCCCTTCGCCGCCGACCTGGATGCTGAGCAAAGTGCAGTGCGAACGAGCGGCGGCGCGTGTGCTGGCGCCCGGCAAGCCGAACCACGGCTGCGCCGACATCGAATGGAACTGGCTCGGCACCGACGATCAGGGCCGCGACGTGGTGGCGCGGCTGATCTACGGATTCCGTATCTCGGTCCTCTTCGGGCTGGCGCTCGCTTCGATCTCTTCGGTGATCGGCATCGCGGCGGGCGCGATCCAAGGCTATTTCGGCGGCTGGACCGATCTCATCTTTCAGCGTCTGATCGAGATCTGGTCGTCGCTGCCGCATCTCTATCTGCTCATCATTCTCGCTTCGATCATCACCCCGAGCTTTTTCGTCCTACTCGGCATTCTACTGCTCTTTTCCTGGGTGAACCTGGTGCACGTAGTGCGCGCCGAATTTCTGCGGGCGCGCAATTTCGAATACGTGATGGCGGCGCGCGCCCTAGGGCTTTCGAACGCCCGCATCATGGTCAAGCATGTCCTGCCGAATGCAATGGTCGCGACGCTGACTTTTTTGCCGTTCGTCCTTACCGGCTCGATCACCACGCTCACCGCGCTCGATTTTCTCGGCTTCGGCCTGCCGCCGGGCTCGGCCTCGCTCGGCGAGCTTCTGCTGCAAGGCAAGTCCAACCTTCAGGCGCCGTGGCTGGGGCTCACCGGATTCATCGTCCTCGCCGTGACGCTATCGCTGCTGGTCTTCATCGGCGAGGCGGTGCGC
Source organism: Methylovirgula sp. (assembly GCA_030038595.1). Lineage (GTDB taxonomy): Bacteria > Pseudomonadota > Alphaproteobacteria > Rhizobiales > Beijerinckiaceae > Methylovirgula. Next base: position 3,733 of record JASHSW010000029.1, on the reverse strand, counting down.
GACGCTTTCGATCCGCGCAAGACGATCGGATAAGATATGTCGCCTCGCTTGCTCGAGGTCCGCGATCTCTCGGTGACCTTCCGCCAGGAAGGGCACGATTTCCGTGCCGTCGAAGGCGTCTCCTTCGGCGTGGGGCGCGGCCGGACGCTGGCGCTCGTCGGCGAATCGGGGTCGGGGAAATCGGTCACGGCGCTTTCGATCCTGCGCCTCTTGCCGCATGGCGTTTCGCTCGGCGGAAAGGTCCTCTTCGAGGGTGAGGACATTCTCAAATGCCGCGACGCGCAACTGCGCTCGATTCGCGGCAACAAGATCACCATGGTCTTCCAGGAACCGATGACCTCGCTCAATCCGCTGCATACGATCGAGCGGCAGATCGGCGAGATCCTCGAAGTTCACGGCGCTCGCAAGGGCCAGAAGCTGAGAAACCACATCGTCGATCTCCTCGCCGAGGTGGGCATCGCCGATCCGGCGCGGCGGCTCGCCGCCTATCCGCATCAGCTCTCCGGCGGGCAGCGGCAGCGCGTGATGATCGCCATGGCGCTCGCCAACCGGCCGGATCTCTTCATCGCCGACGAGCCGACGACCGCCCTCGACGTCACCGTCCAGGCGCAGATTTTGACCCTGCTCGAGGATTTGAAGGCGCGCTATGGCATGGCGATGCTGTTCATCACCCACGACCTTTCGATCGTGCGCAAGCTCGCCGACGACGTGGCGGTAATGCAGCAGGGCCGCATCGTCGAGATGAACGGCGTCGAGGCGCTGTTCAAGGCGCCGCAGCACCCCTACACCAAGGCGCTGCTTGCCGCCGAGCCGAAGGGGACGCCACCCCCGGCGAATTACGGCTCGCCGGTGATTCTGGAGGCGCGAGAGGTGCGCGTTCACTTCCCGATCAAACGCGGCTTCCTGCGCCGCACGGTCGGGGCGATCAAGGCGGTCGACGGCATTTCGCTTACTCTGCGCGAAGGGGAGACGATCGGTGTGGTCGGCGAGTCCGGCTCCGGCAAGACGACCCTAGGCCTGGCGCTCTTGCGGCTCATCAAGTCGCAGGGCCCGATCGTTTATCTCGGCCGGCGCATCGACGGGCTGTCCTTCAAGGCGATGCGGCCCTTGCGACGCGACATGCAGGTTGTCTTCCAGGATCCGTACGGGTCGCTGTCGCCGCGGCTTTCGGTCGCCGACATCGTCGCGGAGGGCCTCACCGTACAGAGGAGATTCAATTTCGAAGAGCGGCGCGAGGTCGTCGCGCGCGCCCTCGCCGACACCGGCCTCGACCCGGCGGCGATGGACCGCTATCCGCACGAATTCTCGGGCGGGCAGCGCCAGCGCGTCGCCATCGCACGCGCCATGGTGCTGGAGCCGAAGTTCGTGGTCCTCGACGAGCCGACTTCGGCCCTCGATATGTCGGTGCAGGCGCAGATCGTCGATCTGCTGCGCGAGCTGCAAATTCGGCGCAACCTCGCCTATGTGTTTATCAGCCATGATCTCAGGGTCGTGCGCGCGCTCGCCAACGAGATCATCGTCATGCGCCACGGCAAAGTCGTCGAACAGGGCGCGGCAACCGAGATCTTCGCCCACCCGCAGAGCGAATATACCCGCGCGCTGTTTGCGGCGGCTTTTGCCATCGAGGCCGACCGCAGCGGCGTCGTCGCGCAATAGGGATCGGCCAATATCCGGGCGGCGGCGATTTTCGGCCACAAACACGACAATTTGGCTATAAAGCATGTAACGCCGCCGCGGGCGGCTGCGAAGCTTCTTTGAGGGAGCGTGCGCGTCGATCGAGACAGCGAATGGAGCGCCTTGCTACGCGCCGCCAATGCCGGAGATGCGCCGGCTTATCGGCGGTTCTTGCAGCAACTGGCGCCCGTACTGCGCAGTTTCGTGCGCCGCATGCTGGTGCGCGCCGTCGCTCCCGAGGCGGACGCCGAGGATATCGTGCAGGAGATATTGCTGGCCATCCATACCAAGCGCGACACCTGGATCGAATCGGCGCCGGTGGCGCCGTGGGTGTTTACCATCGCGCGCCATAAGACGATCGATGCGCTGCGGCGGCGCGGGCGGCGAATCAATGTGCCGATCGACGATGTTGCCGAGAGCTTGGCCTCGGAGGAGGGCGAGCCGAACCTGCTCGGCCTCTTCCTCGATCGCTACCTCGAAACTTTGCCGAATGTGCAGCGCAAGGTGGTCGAAGCCATCGCTGTCGGCGGCAACTCGATTGCCGAAGCGGCGGACACGCTCGCAATGAGCCGCGGCGCGGTGCGGGTTGCCTTGCATCGCGGCCTCGCCGCACTCGCGGCGCGAACCAAGGGACCCTAGATCGAGATTATGAGAACCGACGATTTGATCCGCGTCCTTGCCGCCGATCCAGAGGTCGAGAAGACACCGCTGGCGCTGGCGCTCGTCTATGGCCTGGTGCCGGGAATTTTGCTGTCGATTGCCCTCTATGGCGTGCTGCTCGGGCCCCGCCCGCATCTCGCCGACCTGATGAGCGAGCCGCGCGTCCTCTTCAAAATCCTCTATCCGCTGGCGGTTTTCGCCTGTGCCGGGCCGCTCGCCTTGCGGCTGGCGCGTCCGACCGGCAATCCGCGGCCGCTCGTTGCACTGCTCGTTCTGTGGCTGCTCGTGCTTGTCGCCGCCGTCGGCATCGAACTTCTGGTTTTGCCGCCCGATCTGTGGCGGGCGCGGCTCATCGGCCACAACGCGGCTTTCTGCATGGTGATGATTCCAAGCTTCGCGGCGGCCCCGCTCGTCGGCGCGCTGATCGCGCTGCATCGCGGCGCGCCGAAAAACCCGACCCTCGCCGGCGCCGGCGCCGGGCTGCTCGCCGGCGCGTTCGCCGCGAGCCTCTATGCCACGCATTGCCCCGACGATTCGCCGCTGTTCGTCGCGACGTGGTATGTGCTTGCCGTCCTGGTCGTCATGGCGGTCGGGGCAATCGCCGGATCGCGGATTCTGCGCTGGTAGCCGGGGTTCGATTGGGAGATCGCCGGCAAACGATTGACCTATCGCAAGCGATTGCGGGCAACGGCGGGATAGGGCAGCCTGGGAGTTGCGGCGGTGCGCGCCGGGCGCCATGTCGCAACAATGGGTCGCAAACCGCGCTCTCTCAAAGCTCATGAGGTCTCGCCATGTTGCGACCGGGTCTATTCGCGTTTGCGGCCGCATCGGCGTTCCTCGGCGCGGCGCTTTATATCAACCTTGTCGAACAGCCCGCCCGGCTTCAACTCGATTCGTCTTCTTCGCTTCGAGAATGGACGCCGAGCTATCGGCGCGGCCTACTCATGCTCGCCGGATTGGCGACCTTATCGGCGATCCTCGCTTACGCGGAATATGCGCGCAGCGGCGACGTGCGCTGGACCATCGGCGGAACGCTGCTCGTGGCGAGCTGGCTTTATGCTTATTTCGTGATGGGGCCGGTGAGCAACTTGCTCTACGATTCGCGCGCCCCGGCCTCGGCGGTTCGCGAACTCATGCGCGAATGGGGTTTGCTCGAATGGGGACAGACCGCCATCGGCCTCGGCGCATGGGTGGTGTTCGTCTGGACCCTGGCAAAGCCCGGCTGAGGCGCGAACCGGCCGGCCTAGTTTGTCGCTATTCGATGCGAGTGGTGGGCGCGACAGGGATCGAACCTGTGACCCCTACGATGTCAACGTAGTGCTCTCCCGCTGAGCTACGCGCCCGCGGCTTTAGGCCTGCCGCAAGGACCGGGAGCCTATATCGGCTGCGCGACTGCCGC
>JASHSW010000219.1 GCA_030038595.1 Methylovirgula sp. | reverse complement strand
GCCGCGCCGCTTGAGCGCGCGACGCCAATTCGTTTTCAGGTGCGTCTTCCACTGCCGGTCTTGCGAGCCTTGCTGCGCCTCTTGCGCGCCGCGGTTTTGCGGTTCGAAGTCCGCTTTGCCGCGGATTTTCTCGCGGTACCTTTTCCGGCCGAACTCGCCCCGCCCTCGCGTCTTGCCAAGCCGGTTTCGCCATGACGCTCCTTGGATTTCGTCTTGCGTAGGTTCGCACGGTTCTTTTTCGGGCTCTCGTATTTCGAGGCGCCGGCTTCACGCAGAGCGATGGCGATGGCTTGCTTGCGGCTTTTTACCTTGCCGCCGCGCCCGCGCGGAAGTTCGCCATGTTTGTACTCGTGCATGACCCGCTCGATCGTATTCTTCTGCGCCTTGGATTCGTGTCGCGTCATTTTGCTGCTCCTCCGGGAGAATTTGCTTCCGCGTGAAGCTTTCGAGCTCCTCCCGATTGTTTTAACGCCTTGATCGCGCCTAAGTTCACGACGCCTTGTGGTGGAGAAGCCCATGGGGCGCGATGGCGTTCGGAAGGCAATCGTTGCGCCGGCGCGTTATTCTCGCATATCTGCAGGAGCGCTTGCGGATTGCCGTTCGCCGTCGCTGCGACGAGCGCCTTCCGGGAATTCGTACCTTCCGCCGCCGCTCCGGAGATAACTCGTATGAACGAGAAACCACGCGTCTCTTATTGGCACCTCTGGACCGATCCCGCCGGAATGAGCCGGCAGACCCGCTGCGCGCTGACCGAGTTCGACTTGCAGGGAATCAGGCCGGGCGTTATTCCGCAATGGCAAGGCAGGAAGACACATGACGGAGCCACCGTGTTCGTGACTGTGTTGCCGGCCGATTGGGCGGCCGATTGGCATGAGAATCCGAAGCCGCAGTGGATCATTCCACTCGCTGGGCGCTGGTTCGTCGAGTCGATGGACGGGCAGCGCGTCGAGATGGGGCCTGGGGAGATTTCCTTCGGTGCCGACCAGAACACCAAAGAAATCGACGGCCGCAAGGGACATCGTTCAGGAACGATCGGCGACGCGCCCGCCGTGTTGATGATTGTCCAGTTCGATACGCCGCAGGCCGCCCGGCCCTGCCCGTTTCGCTGACATTCGAGCTACCGGCCGGCGCTTCGCATGATGATCGCGACTCTGGTGATCGCAGCGCTTGCCACAGCCGGCGTGATCGCCCGGCCCTTTCGGCTGCCGGAGGCGACCTGGGCGGTTGGAGGCGCCTCGTTGCTCGTCGTCTTCGGCCTTCTGTCGGTCGACGCCGCACTCGCGGGAATCGCCAAAGGCACGGACGTCTATCTCTTCCTCGCCGGCATGATGCTTCTCGCCGATCTCGGCCGACGGGAGGGCCTGTTCGAATGGCTGGCGGAATTTGCGGTCCGCCACGCGCATGGTTCCGGCACGCGGCTTTTCCTGCTCGTTTACGGGGTCGGCGTGATCGTCACCGTTTTTCTCTCCAACGACGCCACGGCGGTGGTGCTGACGCCGGCCGTCTATGCCGCCGCGAAAGCGGCAGGAGCGAAACCGCTGCCTTATCTTTTGATCTGTGCCTTTGTTGCCAATGCGGCGAGCTTCGTGCTGCCGATCTCGAATCCCGCCAATCTAGTCGTCTACGGCCACGCAATGCCGCCGCTTGCGGACTGGCTCGGCCGATTTGCCTTGCCGTCGCTTGTCGCAATCGTCTTAACCTTCGTGGCCTTGCGTACGCGGCTTGGCGCGGCAATCACAATCCCCGTGCGCGACGAACTGTCGGCGCAACCGCTGAGCCGCGGCGGGTTGGTGGCGGGTCTCGGGATCTGCGCGACCGGAGTCGTTCTTCTCGCCGCCTCGGCGTGCGGCGCAAATCTCGGCCTGCCAACGTTCTGCGCCGGCTTCGCCACCGCGGCGCTCGTCCTTATCCTCAATCGGCAGCGGCCTTGGCCGCTACTCGCCGGCGTTTCCTGGAGCGTGCTGCCGCTTGTGGCCGGCCTTTTCGTGCTCGTCGAGGCGCTGCGCCATGTAGGTGTCATCGACGCGCTCACACAGCTGGCGCAAAATGCGGCGGCGCATTCGGTCGCTTGGACCGCCGTCGCCGCCGGCGCGATCGTGGCGGTTGCCGCCAATCTCGTGAACAATCTGCCAGCCGCATTGGTCGCCGGATCGAGCTTGGCGCATACGTCAAGATCGATCGTCGGCGCCGTGCTGATTGGCGTCGATCTCGGCCCCAATCTATCGGTCACGGGATCGCTCGCCACGCTCCTGTGGCTGATCGCACTGCGTCGCGAAGGCGAGACGATGAATGCCTGGGACTTCTTGAAGCTCGGCGCGATTACCATGCCGCCGGCGCTACTCGGCGCGTTGCTGGCGCTGATTTTCCGGCCGCGTTGAATACAAAATCCGGCGCCTGCGCCGAACCCGCGATGCGCGGCTAGGGTGCGTGATCCGCCAATACCTCCTGAAGCGCCTCGGGGCCCACCTTGACCGTTCCGGTGAACGGGCAGTCGATTGCGACCACGATCAGCAGCTCCCCGAAAATCAGCAGCGACAACAACCCCATCATGATGCTCTGACTGCGCAGGTTCTTTGCTCCGAAGAACAAAGCGAACGCGATGGTCAGGGCGGCGCCGCCGAAGAGCATGACCCAGACGATTCCGGGAACGGTGCCTTCCGCGGCGAGGAGCCGCGCGCGACGCGCTTGGGTCAGCGCATCGAGCTGGGCGTAGAGCTCCGACATCAGCGCGGTGGCGCGCGCATCGTTATGGTCGGCGGCGATCAATGCTGCATAGAGCATTGCGAGCGCCTGGTGCGTAGGCTTGCTTTCGTGACCTTTGTTCATGGCCGGCCACTCCTCGGATACGACCAGCGTAAGATAATTGGTGAGCGCGGCGCGAAGTGCCACGCCCGACGGCCCCGGAACGCCCTGCGAAAGATGATAGATGGCTGCCGCCGAGCCGGCTTCCCTGGTGACCGTCGAGTCGGCGTCGCTGTACTTCTCCCAGACGAGAATGATCGCGAAGGCGAGGAATACGGCGTAAAGCACCCCAACCGTCGCGAATTTGAATCCGGCGACTTCGTTATTGGACGCCAGCCTGTCGAGCCCGATGTAGCGGCGCACGAACGGCGGCCCGCACATCGACACGAGAGTCGTCAGCCCCACGAGGATTAGGCCCGACACCCAGAGCGGTTGGCTGGTTAGGAAGACGATCATGAGACGAGCCGATAGCCGATGCGCTAATTACGCAGCGACAAGCCAGGCAGGCAAGTTGGCCGGCATTTTTCCTTCGGGCCGGAATTCGTCCGGACGAGTCAATCGTCGTTAAGTATCTGATTTATTTGGGGCAAGCAAAGCGATTTGAATCCCACCTCCAACCTCGGCAACGGTACCGAATGGTATTTCGTGAGGCTGCCGCGGGTTTCCGACCCGCGAGTCGGCAGGCGGCTTAGGGCAGTC
>JASHSW010000028.1 GCA_030038595.1 Methylovirgula sp. | reverse complement strand
AGCGTCAGGCCGAGCCAGCGCAGCACCCATGCTTGGCGTCCCTGATCGGCCGAGATCATCGCCATCCCGTAGGTGAAACTCGACACCAGGAGGCAGGCGGTTTCGACCGCCACATAGGGCAGGCTGAAGATTTCCCGGCCGCTCGGACCGCCCGCGGTCGCGCCGCGCAACACCGCGAAGCTCGCAAACAGCGCCGCGAACAGGATGCAGTCGCTCATCAGATAGATCCAGAACCCCAGCGTCGTAATGGCGCCGGCGTCGTGGTGTTCCTCGACGCTCTCGAAGGTTTCCGGAAGGAACGGGGCGGTGGCGACAGGTAGCGGGCGAGTTTGGACGTTCATGTCAGGCCTGCGATGCTAGTTGCTCGAAATAGCTGTCTTCGCTGCGCGCGACATCGTCCGGAGAGACGGTGTAGTCGCGATTCTCGTCGAAGGAATGGGTGATCGCCACCGCGATGGCCGCCGCGAACGAGCCGATTGCCAACCACCAGATGTGCCAGATGAGCGCGAAACCCATCGCTGCGGCGAAGGCGCTCACGATAACGCCGGTACCGGTATTGTGCGGCATGTGGATCGGCCGATACGTCGAGAACGGCCGGTGCGCGACGCCCTTGCGCTTCATGTCCCAGTAGGCGTCGCGGCCGGTTACCAGCGGCGTCCGCGCAAAATTATAGGCGGGAGCCGGGGAAGCGACCGACCATTCCAGCGTTCTGCCGTTCCACGGGTCGCCGCTGAGGTCGCGCAGCGCAGCGCGATTGCGGATGCTGACGGCGATCTGCGCGAGCTGCGCGGCGATGCCGCACATGATGATCAGCGCGCCGCACATCGCCGCCACGAGATAGACGTGCCAGACGGGATTGTCGAGGTGATCGAGGCGCCGCGTCATTCCCATCAGTCCAAGCACGTAGAGCGGCATGAACGCGACGTAGAAGCCGACGAACCAGCACCAGAACGAAATCTTGCCCAACCGTTCGTCGAGCGTGAAACCGAACGCCTTCGGGAACCAATAGGAAAACCCAGCCATGCAGCCGAACACGACGCCGCCGATGATCGCGTTGTGGAAATGCGCGACCAGGAAAAGACTGTTGTGCAGAACGAAGTCGGCGGGCGGCACGGCCATCAGCACGCCGGTCATTCCGCCGATGGTGAAGGTGATCATGAAGCCGATCGTCCACAGCACCGGCGTCGCGAAACGCACGCGGCCGCGATACATCGTAAACAGCCAATTGAAGATCTTCACGCCGGTCGGAATCGAGATGACCATCGTCGTGATGCCGAAGAAGGCGTTCACGTCGGCGCCGGAGCCCATCGTGAAGAAATGGTGCAGCCAGACTACGAAGGACAGAACGGTGATGCAGATGGTCGCATAGACCATCGAGGTGTAACCGAAGAGCTGTTTGTGCGAGAACGTTGCGATCACCTCGGAGAACACCCCGAAACAGGGCAGGATCAGGATGTAGACTTCGGGATGTCCCCACGCCCCGATGAGGTTTACATACATCATCGGGTTGCCGCCGGCGGTGTTCGTGAAGAAATGCATGCCGAGGTAGCGGTCGAGGGTGAGCATCGCCAGCGTCGCCGTCAGAATCGGGAAGGCCGCGACGATCAACATGTTGGCGCACAGCGCCGTCCAGGTGAAAACCGGCATGCGCATCAGCGTCATGCCCGGGGCGCGCATCTTGAGGATCGTGGTGATCATGTTGACGCCGGAGAGCAGCGTACCGATGCCGGCAATCTGCAGACTCCAGATGTAATAATCGACGCCGACTCCCGGGCTGTAAGCGAGCTCGGAAAGCGGCGGATAGGCAAGCCATCCGGTGCGCGCGAACTCGCCGACGCCGAGCGATACATTGACGAGCAGCGCCCCGGCGGCGGTCAGCCAGAAGCTCAGGTTGTTGAGATAGGGGAACGCCACGTCGCGCGCCCCGATCTGCAGCGGCATGGCGACGTTCATCAGCCCCACGATGAACGGCATTGCCATGAAGAAGATCATGATCACGCCGTGCGCGGTGAAGACCTGGTCGAAATGCTCGGGCGGCAGATATCCCGGGCCGCCGGTCGAGGCGAGCGCCTGCTGGGTGCGCATCATGATGGCGTCGGAGAAGCCGCGCAGCAGCATCACCATCGCCAGCGCGATATACATGATGCCGATTTTCTTGTGATCGACCGAGGTCAGCCATTCCGACCACAGCGTACGCCAAAAGCCGAAATAGGTGATGAGCGCGGCAAGTCCGATGCCGCCGAGCGCCATGAATCCGACCGCGCCCATGACGATCGGCTGATGGAGCGGGATCGCGTCGAGGCTGAGCTTGCCCATCATGTCGCCCATCATCGCAGAATCCTAGCGGCATCGCAGAGTCCGACGTCGCCGAAACTCTCTTTAGCCATCGCCAGGTGCATGGCGTCGTCGGTGCATGTCGAGCCGTCGGCGCATTTGTTCAGTACGTCGTGGTAGACCATCGGTTCGACATTGCCGTAGTAGGTGACCGGCATGCGCTCGCTCGGTACCGCGAGCTGCCGATAGGCCGCCATCGTTAGGTCTTGCGGCGCGCTGCGAACGGCCGCGACCCATTTGTCGAAATCGGCGCGCGGCATTGCGCGCGCGGCAAAATGCATGTCGGAAAAACCGTCGCCGCTGTAGTTGGCCGAAATTCCCTCATAAGTGCCGGGCGTGGTGGCGAGCAGGCTGAGCTTCGTCTGCATGCCGGGCATGGTGTAGATCTGGCTGCCGAGTTCCGGAATGAAGAAGGAATCCATGACCGAACTCGACGTCAGCCGGAAATTCACCGGCGTGCCGATGGGAAGAGCGAGTTCGTTGACGCTGGCGATTTTGAGATCCGGATAGATAAACAGCCATTTCCAATCGAGCGAGACCACTTCGACTTCGATCGGTTTCACAGCCGCGGCGATCGAGCGGTACGGATCGAGCTTGTGAGTCGAGGTCCAGGTCACGTAACCGAGCACCGCGACGATGAGGCAGGGCACGAGCCAGACCACCGCCTCGATCTTGTTCGAATGCGCCCAATCCGGCGCGAACGTGGCTTGCTCGTTCGACTCGCGGTAGCGCCAGGCAAAAGCGAGCGTCATGGCGATCACCGGCACCACGACGATCAGCATCAGGCAGGTCGAAAGGATGATGATGGAGCGTTCATCGACCCCGATCGGGCCATGCGGGTCCAACACTTCGAACTGGCAGCCGCCGAGCAGGGGCGCCGTGGCGGCAAGGACTGCCGTCGCGATGGCGCCGCGCATCTTGCGCCGCAGCATTCGCTGGGCCCTGATCGGCTGAGGAGCATGGGGGCGGCACCAAGGCCACGCCAATTTGCCGAGCATATTCGGTCCATCGGCAGCTTAACAGAATCTTCAAGTATCTGAGGGGCCGGGAGTTTTGCATTGGACAAACGGTCCAAGGACTCTTCGCCGCGATGCGGTAGGCAGGGGTGCGACAATTTGCTGCGATGCAAAGCGGCAAGTGGCCTCGCAAGCCGCAGCCGAGAACCGCGGCAGGGGTGTTTTTCCACAATTTCGAGACCGCGGGGGACCGATTGCCGCTGTGGATTACTGCAAATCGACCGGTTCCAGTGGGATCGGTTCGAGAACGATCTTGCCGATGCCGCGCGCGGCGAGCGCTTCTTTGAGCGCCGCTGCGGGGGCAATGCCGGCGGTGAAGAGGGCGCAATGTGCACCCGGCGCGGGTCTGCCGCCGGCCATGCCGAATTCTTCGCCGAGCACGTGATCGACGCGCCGCGCGATGGCCTCGGCCGGGTCGATCCAGGTGACGGGCCAGGGTGCGAGCCGTTTCAACTCGGCAAGCAGCAGCGGATAATGCGTGCAGGCGAGCACGATGCAGTCGGTACGCGCCGCGCCGCTCTCGACGAAACAGGGCGAGATCTCGGCCAGGATATCGGCGTCCGCCGGCTTCTCGCCTTTCATGAACGCTTCGGCGACGGCGGCCAGCCGATCGGAGCCGACCAGCGTGACCTCGCAATGCGCAGCGTAGGTGCGCACGAGCTCGCGCGTATAATCGCGCGCCACGGTTCCCGGCGTCGCCAGCACCGAGATCATCTTGGAGCGCGATTGCGCCGCGGCGGGCTTGATCGCCGGCACGGTGCCGACGAACGGGATCCGCGGATAAGCGGCGCGCAAATGTGGCAGGACAAGAGTCGAGGCGGTGTTGCAGGCGATCACGATCGCGTCCGGCGCCAATTGGCCGATGAGCCGCGTCATCACTTCCGCGACGCGCCCAACCAATGCAGCCTCGGTCAATCGCCCATAGGGGAAGCCCGCGTCGTCGGCCGCATAGATGCAATGCGCGTCGGGGCGCAGCCGCATCACCTCGGCGAGAACGGTGAGGCCTCCGAGGCCGGAATCGAAGACGAGAACGTTCGGGGTTCGCGGCATAGCTTGGATCGCGGCTGAATCGGATGCAGCTTTAACCCGTTCCGCCGCCAAGATCGACCCGCCCGAGACCGGTCCGGGCCGCGGCGCAATTCCGGCGCATTCCGGTTTTTGAGCCTTTTGGGACATTGCGCGTTGACCCCAAACCGGGAGGATAGGTTTGCGCGACGAAGAGAATCCGGGCGGCTCTGTGGAAACGCGCGTACCGGCTCGTCTCGACCGCTTGCCGTTCGGCGCCTTTCACCTGCGAATCATCGTTGCGCTCGGCGTCACTTGGGTGCTCGACGGGCTCGAAGTGACGCTCGCCGGCTCGCTCGCCGGCGCCCTCGTCGCAAGCCCGCGCCTGCACTTCTCAGATTGGGACGTGGGACTCGCTTCGAGCTTTTATCTCGCCGGCGCAGTTGCGGGGGCGCTGGTCTTCGGCTGGGCCACCGACCGGTACGGGCGCAAGAAGCTCTTCTTCGTCACGCTCGGCCTCTATACGGCAGCGACGGCGGCGACCGCTTTCAGCTTCGATCTTTTCAGCTTCTGTCTGTTTCGCCTTCTGACCGGCGCCGGCATCGGCGGCGAATACAGTGCGATCAATTCGACGATCCAGGAATTCATGCCGGCGCGGCTGCGCGGCCGTATCGATCTTGCCGTCAACGGCTCGTTCTGGATCGGCGGCGCGCTCGGCGCCGGTGCGTCGATCCTGGTTCTCAATCCGGCGCGTTTCGCCCCGGATATCGGCTGGCGGCTTGCCTTCTTCATCGGCGCGCTTCTCGGTCTTCTCATTCTCGCGTTGCGCACGCTGATCCCCGAGAGCCCGCGCTGGCTCGTCATCCACGGCGAGCAGAAGGAAGCGGAAAAGATCGTCGGCGGAATTGAAAGAGAGCTCGCGCCGCGCGGCGGCAACGGGGATCTTCCGGCGTTGCGCCTCAGGACGCGCAGCCACACCCCGCTCGCCGAAGTCGCCGAAACGATGTTCGTCACCTATCGGCAGCGCACCCTCGTCGGACTCCTGCTTATGGCGGCACAGTGTTTCTTCTATAACGCGATTTTCTTCACCTACGCGCTAGTGCTTACGACCTTCTACAAGGTGCCGCACCAAGAGGTCGGCTGGTACGTGTTTCCCTTCGCGCTCGGCAACGTGCTTGGGCCGCTGCTGCTCGGGCCGCTGTTCGACAAGATCGGCCGCAAGCCGATGATCGCTGCGACCTACGGCGCCGCCGGGCTCCTGCTCGCGGCCTCCGGCATTCTGTTTGCCAACGGCGTACTCGACGCCAAAGGGCAGACGATTGCCTGGATGATCGTCTTCTTCTTCGCGTCCGCCGCGGCGAGCGCCGCCTATCTGACGGTGGGCGAAATCTTCCCCGTCGAAATCCGGGCGCTGGCGATCGCCGCCTTCTATGCGTTCGGCACGGCGCTCGGCGGCGTCGCCGCGCCGGCGCTGTTCGGCGCGCTCATCGCAACGCACACGCGTGATATGGTGCTCATCGGCTATCTCTTCGGTGCGGCGCTGATGCTTGCCGCGGCGGCGGCCGAAGCCGTTTTCGGCGTCCCCGCCGAAGGAAAACCCTTGGAATCCGTCGCTCAGCCTTTGTCGTCGGAAGGCGAGTGAGAGGACGGCGCGTGGCGGCGTTTGGGTTTGGCGCGCGGTCCTTCGACGAGCCGCACGATGCCGCCGCGCAAGGTGCGCACGTCCTGCTCGGTCATGTTCATGCGGTGAAAGATGTTGCGGAGGTT
>JASHSW010000218.1 GCA_030038595.1 Methylovirgula sp. | reverse complement strand
GCGGAAAACCGGGCCGACGCGATAGCTGCGATAGGGCTTCGGCAGGCGGTCGAAATTTTCCGCCACATAGCGAGCGAGCGGCGCCGTGAGATCGTAGCGCAACGAGAGCCACTGCTCGTCGTCGTCCTGGAACGAAAATACGCCCTCGTTCGGCCGGTCCTGGTCGGGCAGGAATTTGCCGAGCGCCTCGGTAGTTTCGATGAGCGGCGTCTCGACCGCCTCGAATCCGTAAAGCTCGTAGGATTTCTTGATCTCGGCGAGCATTTTCTCGATCGCGGCGATGTCGGCCGGGCCGAGATCGACGAAACCGCGCGGCAGCTTCGCGCTTTTCTTCGGATCGCTCATCGAAAATCCTCTCGCCCGCTTCTACGGGCGAGGCGCAAAAGGGGCAAGGGCGGCCGCTTGGCGCCGCCGCATTCCTCACCCCTATCCACCACGCCATGCAGCGGAGAAGATCAGGTCGCCCGAGGATCCCGGCTCGTCACAGGCTTTTCGACGGCGGCGATTTCGGTCCGGGAGGCGACCACGCAACCGCCGCTAGATCCCGGCATACCATTGGTAACCGAGGTCTTCCCAATACCCGCCGTTGCCGCCTCCCATGCGGGCAAAGGAGGAAACGAGCTCGATCCGCATGACGTATTTCGCCATTTTGTAGCCGAGCTGCCGCCCGAGGCGTAGGCGCAACGGCGCGCCGTAGGCGATCGGCAGCGTTTGGTCGTTTAGTTCGTAAGCGAGCAGCGTCTGCGGGTGATAGGCGTCGACAAAGTCGATGCTCTCGTAATAGGGCACGCCGCCCGAATTTCCGGAATCGGACTCTCCCGGTTCGAAATCGTCGGGTACCCCGTCGTCCTGAAATCTGTCGGCGCAATGGAAAACGACGAACCTCGCCTGCGGCTTCACGCCGGCGCGGTTGAGAACCTCGGAAAGCGGCGTGCCGGTCCATTTGCCGATGCAACTCCAGCCTTCGACGCAATCGTGGCGGGTGATCTGCGTGCTGGCGGGAAGGGCGCGGAGATCTGCGAGCGAAAGCTTCAGCGGTTTGTCGACGAGCCCGTCGACCATGAGCCGCCAATCCACGAAATTCGCGGCGGCGAGCGCCCGATAGGCCGGATCCGACGGACTCGTAGAACCGTTGGCGCGAAATTGCGGAGCGATGTCGCTTTCTGAGAACTCGGGCGCAAGCTTGTCGCGCGGCAGAATGAGGCGCTGGGCGCGATAGGTCAGCACCGAGGCTTTGTCGATGAAGGAGAGAATGCGCGGATTCTCCGATACTGCGTCGTCGCAGCCGGCCAGCAGCAGCGAGCCGACGCCGATCGCGCCGAACCGCAGCAGCGATCGGCGCGAGACGAGAAGCTTGCGCTCAGGGATCATCCGCCTGTTCCTCGATGACGTAGCGCCCGGTGATCATCGAACGCAGATTGTTGAACACGCCGGAAATCAGCACCATGACGAGGTGCACGAAGACGAAGAGAACGAGGAACATCGCGGTGATGAAATGGATCGTACGTGCCGATTGCCGACCTCCGAAAATTTCGAGGAGCCACGGAAACGCGGCGTTCATCGCCGGCGACATGGTGAGCCCGGTCAACACCATCAACGGCAGCGCGACGAGCGCCGCCGAGACATAGGCGAGCTTCTGCAGAACGTTGTAGCGGCGCTCGTGCGGAAACTTGAACCGTACGTGGTCGAAGATCGAGCGCGGAATGTGCCGGATGTCCGACCACGAGGGGAGAAGATCGCGCGCGAAGTGCCGGCTGAGCACGCCGGAGAGCAGATAGATCGTGCCGTTGATCACGAACAGCCAGGCGAAGAAGAAATGCCAGCGCCGGCCGGTCGCCAGGTCCTGTTCGCCCGGCCACGTCAGAAATTGCGGGAAGCCGCGCTCGACCGGCTCTCCGTTCTCGTCGTAGGACACGCCGAACCATCCCGTCGTATCGAAGGAATGGCCGGCAATCCAGGTGACGCCGCGGGCGGGATTGTCGTCGGCGGCCTCCATGGCGAGGAACGGGTGCGCAAAATTCGACTGGTTGCCGAAATACAGCGCCGGATGGGCGTTAAAAATCTGCAGGCCGCTCATCAGCAAAAACACCCAGACGACGGCATTCGTCCAATGCGTGATCCGCACGATCAGTCCGTGCCTGCGCACCGCGACGCGCCTGCCGGTGCCGTGGCTTTGCAGAGCGACCTCCGACATTCTCGTTTCCCTCTGAACTCGTCCTTCTATACGGCGCCCGAACGGCAAATGTTTCATTTCGAGCGGGAATCGGCGAAATTCCCAAGAATCGCCGTACGTCCAACATCTTTGTTAGCTTGACCGGAACGATTCAAGCGTATTTCCGTTATCTTGCCCGCCGGCCACGCCTATCCCGCGACGGCATATTCATTCCTAACGACTTGATCGCGATTGGCTTTTAGCATCGGATCGATGTATGTCGGCGCAACCGGCTGCGCTTCGATGCGGTTTCGGATCTCTGGGGATTGGATCATGGTGGACGCGGCGTTCCGGCCAGGACGCGACACGGCAATGCCGCCTATGCCGCAACGAAATTGGGCGCTCTTTCTCGATCTTGACGGCACGTTGCTCGACATCGCGACGACGCCCTCTGCCGTGGTCGTGCCGCGCGATCTCATCAGCGATCTGGAGGCTGCCGCCGCGGCGCTCGACGGTGCGCTCGCCATCGTCAGCGGCCGTGATCTTCACGACATCGATCAATTGCTCGCTCCTCTTCATCTCCCGGCTGCCGGCGAGCACGGCGCAATCGTGCGCCTGCCCGGCGGCCAGCACGACGAGGTCGCAATCAAGGTTCCGGAAGATTGGATCGCGGCGCTGCTGCGGTTGCAGGGAACCTGCCCCGGCGTGCTGGTGGAACCGAAAGCCCACAATGTCGTCGCGCATTTTCGCAATGCCTCGGCGCACGAAGCGACCGTGCGGCGGGTGGCTTTCGAGCTCACCTCCCGCGAGCCCGACAAATTTGAATTGCTCGAAGCTAAGATGGCAGTGGAGATCCGGCCGCGCGCGGTGACCAAAGCGCGCGCCGTCGATTGCCTGATGAATGTCGAACCCTTCGTCGGCCGCGTGCCGGTGTTCGTCGGCGACGATGCGACCGATCATGACGGTTTCGGCGCGGCAATGGAGCGCGGCGGAATTGCCCTCGATGTCGCGCACGCTTTCGCCGGGCGCCCCAATCAGGTGCGCGCCTGGCTCAAGCGCGTCGCGGAGGTGGCGGCGCCATGACGCTCGACCTCGCGGTAATCGGCAATTGCTCGATTGCGAGTCTCATCGATCGCAATGCGCGACACAACTGGTTCTGTTTTCCGCGCCTCGACGGCGATCCGGTGTTCTGCGCGCTCGTCGACGGCACCGATCCGGTCCGCGGCTTCATGGACGTCGCGGTGCGCGACGCCGTCACCTCCAGCCAGCGCTATCTGCCCAACACGGCGGTGCTCGAGACGACGATCACCGACCGCAACGGCGGGGAAGTGCGGATCGTCGATTTCGCGCCGCGCTTTACACGTTATGGGCGCAGCTTTCGGCCGCCCCTGCTGGTGCGACGCATCGAGCCGGTCGCCAAACGCGTGCGGCTCGCGGTGCGCATACGGCCGGTCTTCAACTACGGCGCCGAGAAACCTTCGGTGAGCGTCGGCAGCAATCATCTGCGCTACAGCGGGCCGCAGGCCACGTTGCGTGTCACCGCCGACATGGCGACCGCGCACATTTTCGAGGAATCCGAGTTCGCACTCGATCGGCCGGTCAACTTGTTCATTGGGTCGGACGAATCCGTGCCGGAGAACCCGGATGCGCTCGCCCAAAGCTTTCTTGCCCAAACGATCGAGGATTGGCGCACGTGGGTACGCGGCCTGTCCGTGCCGTTCGAATGGCAAAGCGAAGTTATCCGCTCGGCGATCACGCTCAAGCTGTGCAGTTGCGAGGACACCGGGGCAATCGTCGCGGCGCTGACCACCTCGATTCCGGAGGCGCCAAACTCGTCGCGCAACTGGGATTATCGTTTTTGTTGGCTGCGCGATGCTTTTTTTACGGTCGGCGCGTTGAACCGTCTCGGCGCCACTCGAACCATGGAGGGTTTCATCCGCTTCGTGATCGATACCGTGTTGCGCGAAGACGACGTTCTGATCGCGCCGCTTTATCCGGTTTCGGCGGCGGTAAGCTCCATCGAGAGGCTGGCTCCGGCGCTGCGCGGCTATCAGGAAATGGGGCCGGTGCGCATCGGCAACGCGGCCGTGTCGCAAGTGCAAAACGACGTCTACGGATCGATCATCCTCACCGCGGCGCAGATGTTCTGGGACGAACGCTTGACCCATACGGGCGACGCGACGCTGTACCGGCAACTGCGCGGCATGGGACGGCTCGCAGGCCGCTGCGTCGTGACGCCGGACGCCGGACCTTGGGAATACCGCGGCCGGGTCAGCGTGCATACCTATTCGGCGGCGATGTGCTGGGCGGCGCTGCATCGTTTGGCGCTGATCGCCGAGCGTGTCGGCGAGAGCGCCGACGCGGCCGAGTGGGATGCGCTCGCCCTCAAGCTGCGCAAGGAGATCATCGCGCGCGCCACGACCCAGGGCGGATGGCTTTCCGGCGTGCTCGACGCGGAAATCGCCGATGCGACTTGCCTGCTGCTGCCGGAGATCGGCCTTTTGCCGGCCAACGATTCACGCGTCGCCAAGACGCTCGACGTCGTGGCCAAGCGGCTGGTGCGCGACGGTTTCGTGATGCGTTACGACGAGGCCGACGATTTCGGACATCCGGAAACGGCCTTCCTCGTCTGCACGTTTTGGTACATCGATGCTTTGGCACTCGCCGGGCGCCGCGAGGAAGCCCGCGAGATCTTCAAGACCGTGCTTTCCGTCCGTAATGCCGCGGGGCTACTCTCCGAAGACGTGCTACCGCAGGCCCGCGCCCTTTGGGGAAATTTTCCGCAGGCTTATTCGCATGTCGGTCTCATTCACTCGGCGGCGCGGCTGTCGCGCGGCTGGGAGGAGGCGCTATGGCGCGCGTCGTGATCGTATCGAACCGCGTCCCGGTACCTTCGTTCCGCGGGGCGCGCGCCGGCGGGCTGACGGTGGCGCTGCGCGACGTCTTCAAGAACGGCGCGTTATGGCTCGGCTGGAGCGGCGAAATCGCCGCCGAGACGAACACGACTGCGAAGATCGAGCCGTCCGGGAAGTTCAATTTCGCGACCATTGATCTCTCCGAAGACGACTACAAGCGTTTTTACGTCGGCTTCGCCAATTCCGTGCTCTGGCCGCTGTTGCACTTCCAACCGGGGCTACTTGAATTCGATCGCGAGGATTTCGAAGCCTATCTCGACGTCAACCGCACCTATGCGAAGGCGCTGGTGCCGCTTCTCAAGCCCACCGACCTCATTTGGGTGCACGATTATCATCTGATCCCGCTGGGCATGGCATTGCGCGCGCTCGGGGTCAAAAACCGCATCGGCTTCTTTCTCCATGTGCCGTTCGTGCCGGCCAGCCTATTTGCCGTGCTGCCGCCCGCCGAAGCTTTGCTTCGCATGCTCTGCACCTACGATGTGGTCGGCTTTCAGGCGCGTCAGCATCTTCATGATTTTGAAGATTGCCTGTTGGGGTTCCTTAATATCGCGCATCAGCCCGGCTCGCCCATCGTCATCGACGGCCATTCGGTCCAAGTAGCGGCGATGCCGATCGGCATCGACACGCGCGCCTTTGCGCGGCAGGCAAAGAAGGCGATCCAGGGCCGTGCCGCGCACCGCCTCGACGAAAGCGTGCAGGGCCGCGCCCTGATGATCGGCGTCGATCGCTTGGATTACTCGAAAGGCCTGCCGAACCGTTTCGAGGCATTCGGACATCTGCTCGACCGGTTCCCCGAGCATCGGCTGAAGGTCACCTATCTGCAAGTCGCGGCGCGTTCGCGCGAAGACGTGACCGAGTATCAGCGCTTGAAGCGCGAGCTCGATCGGCTAGCGGGCGAAATCAACGGCCGGCACGCCGAATTCGATTGGGTGCCGTTGCGCTATATGACGCGCGCCGTCACCCGCTCGAGCCTTGCCGGCTTCCACCGCCAGGCGCGCGTCGGGCTCGTCACCCCGCTGCGCGACGGCATGAATCTCGTCGCCAAGGAATATATCGCCGCGCAAGATCCGGAAGATCCGGGCGTCCTTGTGTTGTCGCGCTTTGCCGGCGCGGCCGAGGAAATGACCGAGGCGATCATCATCAATCCGCACGACCCCGACGAGATTACCGAGGCCATGCATCAGGCGCTGATCATGCCGCTCGACGAACGCAAGGCGCGCTACGAAAAACTCTTCGAGAAGATCTGCCAGACCACAGCGGCGACCTATTGCCGCGATTTCATCGCGGCATTGTCGGCGGGCTCGAATGACGGCAGTCCAGTCACATGACGACGACTTTGGTGCCGACGTGGACGTGATTATAGAGATCGATCACGTCGTCGTTCATCATGCGAATACAGCCCGAAGACACGTTGGCGCCGATCGTCCAGGGCTGGTTCGTTCCGTGGATGCGGTAGAGCGAAGATCCAAGGTAGAGGGCCCGGGCGCCTAGCGGATTGTCGGGTCCGCCGGCCATATGCGTCGGCAGATCGGGCCGCCGCTTCAGCATGTCCGGCGGCGGATTCCAAGCCGGCCACTCGGCCTTGCGGCTGATCGTCTTGACGCCCGCCCACTCGAATCCGGGGCGCCCGACGCCGATTCCGTAGCGCAGCGCCTTGCCGTCCTTCTCGACGAGGAACAGGAACCGGTTCGGCGTGTCGATGATGATCGTGCCGGGCTTCACCGGGCCGTGGTAATCGACTTCCTGGCGCAGGTAGACGGGGTCGACGGCCGGTTGCGATTGCGACGCGCCGGGCTCGGCCATGGCGCTGTAAGAGGAAGGCTCTACCGGCACCTGCGTTGCCGTCGCCGGATCGGCCGGCATGCGTTCCTCGTGAACCGCTTGGGCATCGGCCGACCCGACTTGGCCGTGCGGGTCGCCGCTGGTGAGCAGAAATTCGAGGAACCCGCCGCCGTAGTCGCCGGCCGCGAAGGCGGCATGTGGCAAAAAGACCAGAACAGAACCGATCAGGAGAACGAAAGGTTTGATCATTTGCGCGAAACCACCATGAATCCGAAGGATTACATGGTAAGCGAAAACATCGCGCAAGTCTTAACAACTATCGTTTGTGGTAAGTAAAGTAATAATCTTAATTTTTGCGGTGAATGATTGGTAAACGGCCGGCGCGAATGCTGCTTCACACACGATTATAAATATCCTCGATGCGGACGATGTCGTCTTCGCCGAGGTAAGAGCCGGTCTGCACTTCGATCAGCTCGAGGTCGATCTTGCCTGGGTTGGCCATGCGGTGAATCGTCCCGATCGGCAGGTAGATCGACTCGTTCTCGTGAACGTGAACGACTTCGTCGTTGCGCGTAACTTCCGCGGTGCCGCGCACGACGATCCAATGTTCGGCGCGATGGAAGTGTTTCTGCAACGACAATCTGGCGCCCGGCTTTACGACGATGCGCTTGACCTGATAGCGCGCACCTTGGTCGACCGCTTGGAAATAGCCCCAAGGCCGATAGCACCTCTTGTGTTCCAGCGCTTCGCGGCGGTTTTCGGCTTTCAGCCGGTCGACGAGTTGTTTGACCTTGTCGCCGTGCGCCCGGTCGAGAACGAGCACTGCGTCTTGCGTGGTGACGACGACGACATTGTCGACGCCGACGACGCTCGTCAGCTGCTCGTCGGAGCGAATGTGAACGTTCCGCGCGTCCATGATCACGCCTTGGCCACGGATCGAGTTGCCGTTGCTGTCGCATTGCGACAGTTCGCAGACGGCGGCCCAAGTTCCGACGTCCGACCAGCCGATGTCGGCGGGTACGACCGCGGCTTTCTCGGTTTGCTCCATGACGGCGTAGTCGATTGATATTTTCGGCGCGCACGCGAAGGATTCGCGGTCGAGAAGGAGAAATCCGAGATCGCGACGCGCCTTTGCCAAGGATTCGCAGGCAGCGTCGAGGATCGCTGGCGCATAGCGGCGCAGTTCCTCCTGCATGACGTCGGCACGGAAGAAGAAATTCCCGGCATTCCACAAGCTTCCCGCGGCAAGATATTTCGCCGCGGTCGCGGCGTCCGGCTTCTCGACAAAAGCTTCGACCTTGAGAACCGTGCCGTTCTCGACCACCGCTTTGCCGGTTTTGATGTAGCCGTAGCAAGTCGCCGGGTCGCTGGGCTTGATTCCGAGCGTCACGATATAGCCGGCTGCCGCGGCTGCCGCCGCTTGCCGGCAAGATTCGACGAAACCTTCGCGGTCCTTCACCATATGATCGGCGGCGAGCACCGCGACGATCGTCCCGGGATCGGCCTCCACCGCGAGTTCGGTGCCTACCGCAACGGCAGGCCCGGAATCGCGGCGCAGCGGCTCCAACACGACACGGACTTCGCGGTCGATCTCCTTTAGCTGCTCGGCGAGCAGAAAACGATAATCCTGGTTGGAAATGACGATCGGCATCTCAAACAGCGGATCGGCCAAATTCTCGATCGCCATCTGGAAGGTCGAGCGCGTGCCGAGGAGCGGAATGAATTGCTTGGGAAGACTCTCCCGCGATTCCGGCCAGACCCGTGTGCCGGAGCCGCCGCACATGACGATCGGAAGGATTCGCAACACTTTGCCCCCGTCGCGATAGATTTTCGCCGGCTTGGCAGACCCTTTTATCTTCGCGCAATACTAGCCGCTTGCCGGCCCCCTGAATAGGTGCGCCAGTTTCACGAATAGCAACGAACTTAATCTTCAATTGAAGTGCCGTCGTTATCGCGGCTCGCTAGAATTCGCTCCAAAACGGCTTGACTGCGGCCAAAGCCCGCCGCGCCTTCGCGGCTTTGCGCTGGAATTCCGTTTCGGAAGCATCGATGACGGCGACAAGAGCCTCGATCGCCTCGTCGGCGCCCCGGTCCGCGCCGAGCTCCTGGGCCAGAGACGCGAGGAAGCGCTGCGCCATCCGCACATCGTTCTGCTTGCCCAAGACGGCCTGCAGATCCTTAAGGGCGGCGATGCAAGCCTGGAATCTTTTGTGCGCAGTCTTCCGACGTGCGGGCTTGCCGGGCGTTTCGACCAGCGCCTCGAAGAATTCGCTGCTGTAACGCAAGTTCTTGGCGCGGATTCTGACCTGATGCCGCTGCTCCTGGGTTGCCTCTTCCAGGTGCGCGCAACGCTCTATGAACTTGTGGGAGGCTTTGGCGAGCTTGCGTGCGGCGAAACGGGCGATTTTCTCGCGCCGCTGAATTTCGCGCCGAGGATCGAGACCCCAGTCGCCGGCTTCAATCCATGTGACGATGCGTAACAACAATTCTGCGGTCTGGGGCGCCGCAAGCGCCGCGGCAAGCTCGGCATAGGCCGAATCGCGGCGCACCTCAATGCCGCGCAGAAGGCGCGCGGTTGCATCGGGCGGGTTCCTGCCGATCGCCGGCGCGATCACGTCGGCGATCAACACATCAAGGTCGCGCGCCTTCCGCAGATACGTCCTAAGCCATTTGAGATCGGGCCGCAAAGCGTCGCGTCCGGGGCCGGAGACGAGCGAAGAAAACAACCGCAGACTCGTCGACAGCCGGCGCAGGGCGATGCGGCATTGATGCACTGCTTCGCGGTCGTGTTGCATGCGGACCGCGGCCTCGTTCAACAGGAAATGGTCGATGCAGACGCGCGTAATGCTCCGAAATGCCGTTGCGGCATCCATGCTGGTCGTGAGTTTCGGCGCGAAGGCTGTGATATGGGATTCGCGGAGGATCGCGCAAAAGCGATAACCGCGGAGCGCCATCCCTGCGGCACTCATCCGCAATTTGGGCGAAATATCCGCCAGCAGCCGGAAAAAATCCGCCGGTTCGGCCTTGCAAAGGAATGCGGCGGTTACGAACGATGCCTGACTGCGGTTTGCGCTAATCCGGGCGCGTTCGATACGAATTGCAACGTCGGCTTGGCCGGCGCGCACGTTCCAGCAGCTCGCCTGCGTCTCGATCTGGAAGACAATGCGCAGGCTCTGCAACGCATCGCGTTGGCATAGGAACGAGCCGAGCCAACGGCGCGCATGGCCCGGGGTCGCCGCGGAAAGCGGTTCGACGCATTTGACCCAGCCCGGTGGTTCGGGCAGGCCGGCGGCGGCGCTGGCCACGCCCGATTTCAGATCTTCGGGGGCAATTTCGCCGCTGCGGCGGATGGAAAAAGCGAGGCCGTGGTTGCCAATCTCGGTTTGCTGCGTGTCGAGGTAGAGCGCAAAATCCCGCGTCTCCTCGGCTCGGCTCGCGCCCAATCGCGCGAGGCTGTCCTGCAACCAAGCGCAGTCCTGCGGGTCGAGATCAAACCTGCACGCGATTTCGCGGATCCGACGCATCGTACTCTACGCCGATCATGCAACACGGCCGCGCCTCACCCCCCGTCCCGCCGATTTCAGCCAGACTTCCGGCCAAAACAAAGGGTTAAGTTGCGAATTTGATGGTATCGATGGCTTTCGCCCTGCCGATGCCACCGCGAACCGGTGAAAATATGAGCCGGGATGAAATTTCAGCAGCTACGCAGTGGAGCACCCATGCCGCCGGGATTCAAGACGTTTCGTGCAAAGCCCTGCGGCAGGCGATTCGGGCAATGATTCTGAAGGCGTTCCAGGCGAAGCTCCATTTCAAGCGATGAAATTTGAGGCGCCGGAAAGCAGATCTTCGGCCTGCGTGACGATCTTCGCGATGATCCGGGAAGCGGACGGCGCGTCGTGGATCAACCCCACCGCCTCGCCCGCGAACACGCCCGTCTCCTCGGCGTCGCCGGCGAGGAAAGCCTGCCAATAGCGTTCGGCTTGGGCGCTTTTGGTCGCCGGATCACGCAGCGCATCCTCGCGTCCATGCCAGTCGGCGACGAAACGCGTCTTCAACGCCCGCCCGCTGAAGCCCGGTGGCCAATCGTAGCCGCGCACCCGATCGATTACCTTGGTCTGGATCGTCGCATCGCCATCGGCGGCTATCATGGCCGCGACGAAGCCTGCCGGTGCGAGCGCCTCAACGCTCGCCAAGAGGCGCGAGCCGATGAGTACGCCATCGGCTCCAAGCAGGAGAGCCGCAGCAAGCCCGCGCCCATCGGCAATTCCGCCGGCAGCAAGCAACATGCAGTCGGGCGCGGCGACTGCGAGATGATCGGCAACTTCCGGCGTCAGCGTTAGTGTGGCGCGGGTTCCGCCATGGCCGCCCGCCTCGCCGCCTTCTGCGACGATCACGTCGGCACCGGCCGCCGCAGCTTGGCGGGCATGCGCCAAAGTCTGCACTTGGCAGACGAGCGGGACGCCGGCACGTTTGATCTTTGCGGCGAAGGGTCCTGGGTCGCCGAACGACAACATCAACGCCGCGGGCGCGTGCGCCAATGCGAGATCGAGCAGCTCCGGCTGCCGGGCGAGCGACCACGTGATAAAGCCGCAGCCGACGCGCGCGTTGCCGGCGGCTTCGAATTCGCGCCTGAGCCAAGCGGCGTCGCCATAGCCCGCGCCGATCAGGCCGAGGCCGCCGGCACTCGTCACGGCGGCTGCCAACCTGCCGCCGGCGACAAATCCCATCGGCGCCGAAATAATCGGGTGCTCGATCTTAAATCGCTGCGTGAGCCGCGTGCGCAAAGCCATGCAGAATATCGCCTAAGCAATCAGGGCGCACGAAAGGCCGGGCGGCTCAGGCCGCCTTCTGCTGCGGGCGAACTTCTGCCGAATAATCCTCGACGAACGTGCGCGACAGGGTGCCGGGCGTGAATTTATAGGCTCCGATTTCGGAAACCGGCGTGACTTCCGCACCGGTTCCAGTGATGAAACATTCCTCGAATTTGTCGAGCTCTTCGGGCAGGATGCGCCGTTCGACGACTTCGATGCCGCGCCGGCGGGCGAGATCGATCACGGTGCGGCGGGTGATGCCGTCGAGGAAGCAGTCGGCGATCGGGGTGTGCAGCGCGCCGTCGACGCCGAAAAAAATGTTGGCACCCGTGCATTCGGCAACGCGACCTTGCCAATCGAGCATCATGGCGTCGGCATAGCCGCGCCGCTCGGCGCGGTGTTTCGAGATCGTGCAGATCATATAGAGCCCCGCCGCCTTGGCGAGACACGGCGCGGTGCGTGGATCCGGCCGGCGATATTCGGCGATGTCGAGAC
>JASHSW010000217.1 GCA_030038595.1 Methylovirgula sp. | reverse complement strand
ATCGCGGCTCCGGAGCGTTTGTCTATCGTAAACCAAAACTTGCTCTGGCGCCGGAACTCAAGCCGGCGAACGCTTTGCCCGAGGCACTTTGGTCGGCCAGCGCACGATATGGTCGGAATAGTCGTCGCGCTTGACTTCCCGCTCCGAAGCCGCGACGCGCCCGCGCACGGAAATGCCGGCGGTATGCACCGTTTCAGCCGAACCGGAGACGAGCGGATGCCACCATGCGAGCGGTTTGCCTTCGGCGCGCAGCCGATATGCGCAGGTCGGCGGCAGCCAGGCGAGCGCCTGGGCTAGATCGGCGGTAAGCTTCAGGCAGTCCCGGACGCGGCGCCGGCGGTGCGCGTAATCGGCGCAGCGGCAGGTCGCGGCGTCGAAAAGCCGGCAGGCGATGTCGGTGAAATGCACCGCGCCGGTGTCCTCATCCTCGAGCTTGACGAGGCAGCAGCGTCCGCAGCCGTCGCAAAGGCTCTCCCATTCCGCGGCGTCGAGCGAATCGAGCGGCTTCGTTTCCCAAAAGGGTCGGCCTTGTTTCGTGCCGAAGCTCGGTCGGTTGCTCATACGGCCCCGCTTGCCCGGCAATCTAGCCGCCACGCCGCCATCCTTATCGCAAGGATTGTGGATAGGCCATAAAATTGCAAATATTGCCGCCCCTTGCTCGCCGTCGATGCAGAGCGGCGGCCTTCGAGGCCGGTTCGGCCGGGCGAGGCGAAGGAAGAAACCGGTGAGCGGTACGCCAAGCGGATGGTTCGGACGGCTGCGGTCGTCGCGCCTCTACAAGAGAGCGACCCGCGCCCTGCTCGCTTTCGATGCACTCATCGACTCCTCGCTCTACGATTCAAAGGACTGGGCGCGCGCATCCTATGCGACATTCGCCGCTTGGATGGACCGGCTCCACGTATCGGGCTTGCGCCGGCTGTTCGTCGAGCTCGCTTGCGAAGGATCGAACATCGCGTTGGCCGGTGCGTTCATCGCTTTGTTTCTGGCCATTCCAGCTTTCCAGGAAACTTCCGACAACTGGCTGAAGAAAGAGGATCTCGCCGTCACGTTTCTCGATCGATACGGCCAGGAGGTCGGGCGGCGCGGCATCAAGCACGACGATTCCGTGCCGCTCGAGCAGATGCCGAAATATCTGATCGACGCGGTGATCGCCACCGAGGACCGGCGGTTCTTCGAACATGTCGGAATCGATTTCATCGGCGTTTTTCGTGCCTTGACCGTCGATGCTCGCGCCAACGGCGTCGTGCAGGGCGGTTCCTCGATCACGCAGCAATTGGCCAAGAACATCTTCCTCTCCAACCAGCGCACGCTGACGCGCAAGATCAAGGAAGCCTATCTCGCGCTGTGGCTCGAGGGACATTTGTCGAAGCGCGAGATTCTTCAGCTCTATCTCGACCGCACCTACATGGGCGGCGGCACGTTCGGCGTGCAGGCGGCTTCGGAATTTTACTTCGGCAAGTCTGTTCGCGACGTGACGCTTGCCGAGGCGGCGATGCTGGCCGGCCTTTTCAAGGCGCCGGAAAGATACGCCCCGCACGTCAACCTGCCGGCTGCCCGCGCCCGCGCCAACGATGTCCTCAACAACTTGGTCGAAGCCGGCTATCTGACGCAGGGGCAGATCTACGCGGCGGTGCGCAACCCGGCGACACCGATCGCCCATAACGGCGACGAGGACGCCCCGAATTGGTATCTCGATTGGGCTTACGACGAGGTGCGCCAGCTCGCCGACGAAGGAAAACTCGGCAACGATCGCGTTCTGACCGTGCGCACCGCGCTGGATTCCAATCTTCAGAAGTTCGCCGATCAGACGATCAACAATCAATTGATCGAATACGGCCAAGGCTACCACGTCAAGGAGTCGGCGATGGTCATTCTCGACCCGTCGAACGGCGCGGTGCGCACGATCGTCGGCGGCACGGATTACGGGGTGAGCCAATTCAATCGCGCCTTGGCGGCGCGCCAGCCGGGCTCTTCGTTCAAGCCGTTCGTCTATCTAACCGCGTTGCTGACCGGCAAATTCCATCCCGATACGACGATCCTCGATGCGCCGGTCTGCATTGGCAACTGGTGCCCGCACAATTTCGGTAACACCTACGCGGGCGCAATCCCGCTTGTCTACGGCTTGGTCCATTCGCTCAATAGCGTCGCCGTCCGGCTGTCGATCGACATCGGCGAGGCCTATCCGGTTCCCGGCCACGACAACGTCTTCGAGGCGGCCAAACGGGGTCGCGCCAAGATCATCGAGACGGCGCGAAAAATGGGCATTTCGACGCCCCTGATCGACACGGTGTCGCTGCCGATAGGCGCCGACGAAGTGACCGCCATGGACATGGCGGGCGCCTACGCCACCTTCGCAAACGGGGGCAAGCGTGTACATCCCTTCGCCGCGGTCGAGATCTACAACAGCCACGGCGACCTGATTTACCGCCACGATCGCGACACGCCGCCCCCGCAGCGGATTTTCCCGCCGGGGCCGATCCTCGACATGGTCTCGATGATGAAACACGTCGTCGAAGACGGCACCGGCCGCAGGGCCATGCTCGACGGCATCGACGCCGCCGGCAAGACAGGGACGACAAACGGGTTCAAGGACGCTTGGTTCGACGGCTACACCGGCAACTACGTTGGCATCATTTGGTTCGGCAACGACGATGATACGCCGACCAACAACATGACCGGCGGCTCGCTGCCCGCCGCCACCTGGCACGAGATCATGCAATATGCGCATCAAGGCATCGACCTGAAGCCGCTGCCCGGAGACCAACTGCCGCCAGCAACGCCGCCGGCGACGCCCAACGTCGCCGCCGTGGACGCGCCGCAGAAACCGCCCAGCCTGTCGCGCCGTTCGGCCGACGTCCTGGCGACGATCGAGGAGGCGGCGAAGTCGATCGAAAGCCAACGCGCGAGCGCTGCGGAGAGCGGCGCGCCGTCACATCCTTGAACGCCGCAGACCGCGCCGCCCAAATGCCATGCTGAACCTTTTCAAATTCCTTGTGATCGTGCTGGCCGGAACCGCGCTCGGATTTGCCGTCACCTATCGCGTCCTGCAGCGCGGGCTGATGTTCAACGTGGTGAGCGTCGGGCCGTGGACGACGGTCCCAAAAAGCGGATCGCTCGACAGCGATCCCTATGCCCGCGCGATCGAGGCGCGCAGCGCCGAATTGCCGCTCGGCACCGCCGAGGGATTGACGTTTATCGCCCGCACCGACAGCGGCGGCGCGCGCTTGCTGCCGCGCTGCGACTATGCGGTGCGCGGTTCCGTCCCGCCGACCCGCTACTGGACACTGACGCTCCTCTCGCCGCGCGGATTTCTCATCGACAATCCCGCCAAGCGTTTCGGCTTTACCTCGGCGGAACTGGTGCGCGCCGCCGACGGCACGTTCGATATTACCGTCTCGCGCCAAGCCAGGCCCGGCAATTGGCTGCCGCTCGGCAAGGCGCAGCCCTTCGTCTTGATGCTGCGGCTCTACGACACGCTACTCGACTTCGGCACCACCAAAGCCGATCCGAGCACGATGCCGAAAATCGTCAAAGGCCGTTGCGCATGAACTTCTTCGCCCGGCCGTTCGGTTTGTTGCTTTCGCTGCTGGGCGTGGTGTTCGTCGCCGCCGGCGTGCATCTCGCCTCGATCCTGGCAATGCCCGAAGTCGCCCCGCACGACGCCTACGCGCGGCTTGCGGCGCTCGCCAAGCCGGGACAGATGACGCTGTTGCCCCAGGCTCTGCCGGGCCACGAAATTACGCCTTTCGAGGACCCGGCTTTGGCGCAGGCCGTCTGCCTTTACGACCTCTCCAACGGGCCCTTGCATGTCCGCGCCGACATCGAAGATCCCGGGCTTCTCACGCTCTCGTTTCGGACGCGGGACGGACGGATTTTCTACTCGATGACCGATCAGGCGGCGCTGCACGGCAACATCGAGGTCCGCATCATGACGCAGCCGCAGCTCGAGGCGGTCGAGGAAAGCGACGAGGACGATGAGAACGAGCCTTTGCAGGAGTTGCGGCTCGTCGCTCCCGATAGGAAGGGTTTCGTGCTGGTCAATGCGCTTGCCGCGTTTCCCAGCGAGCGAGCCGAGGCCGAGGCGCGTGCGACTTCGATCTCCTGTTCGACCGAGACGGTGGCGCGCGATTGAGTTCAGCGCTCTCTGCGCTCGGCACGACGCGCTGCGCGGCGGCGCGGCGCGGCCCGCTTGCTTTTCGGCGGCTCGCTGTAATCTTCAAAGCGGCCGACGCGCACGCCGGTGAAGAACAGAATTTCGGCGCTTTCGCCGATAGCGCCGACGCTGCATGCCAAAAGAGACCGCGAACTGCACCCCCGCGGCCGGAAGGCAACCAGTTCCCCCATTGGACCCTCACGCGCGACCCGATTGTTTCGCTTGCCGCGCAGCCTGGGGTCCAACTGGTTAACGCCGGCTCAACGCCGGTTCGGCGTGAAGGAAATTGCCTCCCGGCGTCCTACGGATCACGGTTCACGCGGTTTCGAGAAAGGTCCGGCCGAGCCGGTCTTCGACCTCGACAATCCAGAGGTCGACATCGAAAGCGATCTCGCGCGTCAGCCTGCTCTCGGCACTCGCCATATCGATCCAGTCGGCGGTGTGAAGGCGATCGAAGCGCCGCTCGCCGCTTTCTACCTCGCTTTGCGGCGCCGGGCCGTATAGCGCGCCGCTACCGTCGAGCCGGTCGATCTTGAGGAAAATCGCCCCAGCCTCTGCGGCGCCGCGGCGGCGCAGCACCGCGCTGACCCCGGCCGTCGCACAACGGCGCAGATAGGCCGCAACCCAGAAATCGCTTCTGATCCGCATCCCTGCTCTGTCTCTTCGGCAGCAGTTCGGAAAAACGAAATCTCTTCCGCGCTGCGATTTAAGCCGATACCTTTGGCTGGACAACGGATAGATCGACGGCAGACAAGACCGGCCGCGTCGGAGAGCGGCTCGTATTGCCGCCTTTGCGCCGCCTCCTCTGCCGCGATAAAGAGACGGCCTGATTCCGGATCGGAGACGGGATGGCCCAACTCGACGCCGCGCTGGCAAAGATCGATTCCAATCTCGACGCGGCGCTCGCCCGGCTCTTCGCCTTGGTGGCGATCCCTTCGATCTCCACCGATCCGGCCTTCGCGGGCGAGGTCGACCGGACGGCGGAGTGGCTTGCCGCCGATCTGCGGAGCCTCGGCTTCGAGGCCGCGGTACGCCCGACGACGGGTCACCCGATGGTAGTGGCGAAGGCCGGGCGCGCCGGCGCCCCGCATCTGCTCTTCTACGGCCACTACGACGTGCAGCCGCCCGACCCGCTCGAACTTTGGGAGAGCCCGCCGTTCGAGCCGCGTCTCGTCGAGACGCCGGAAGGCAAACAGATCCTCGGCCGCGGCGTCTCCGACGACAAAGGCCAGCTCATGACTTTCATCGAGGCCTGCCGCGCCTTCCAGGAATCGGGCGGCCTGCCCTGCTCCGTCACCATTCTACTCGAAGGCGAAGAAGAGACGGGCTCTCCCTCCTTGCCCGGATTCCTCGCCGAACACCGCGCCGAACTCAAAGCCGAGTTGGCGCTTGCCTGCGACACCGGGATGTGGGACCGACGGACGCCGGCAATCAGCGTCATGCTGCGCGGCCTGGTGCTCGAGGAAGTGGTCGTCCGCGGCGCCGCCCGCGATCTCCACTCCGGCATGTTCGGTGGCGCTGCGATCAACCCGATCCACGTGCTGGCGTTGATCATCGCCGATCTGCACGACGAGAACGGCCGCGTTGCCGTACCCGGCTTCTATGAGGACGTGACGGAATTGCCGGAAGAGATCGCCGAGCAATGGCGCAAGCTTCCCTTCAACGGCCGGCATTTTCTCGAGGAGGTCGGGCTTTCCGTACCGGCCGGCGAAACCGGGCGCAGCGTGCTCGAAATGATCTGGTCGCGGCCGACCTGCGACGTCAACGGCATCATCGGCGGCTACACCGGCAAAGGTTCAAAGACCGTGCTGCCGGCGGAAGCGCGGGCCAAGTTTTCTTTCCGCCTCGTCGGTGCGCAAGATCCGGAGAAAATTGCCGCGAGCTTCCGCAGTTTCGTAAAGGCGCGGCTGCCCGCCGACTGCGAAGCGGAGTTCGTGTCGCACGGCGCCTCGCGGGCGCAGCAATTGCCGGTCGCTTCTGCCGCGCTCAGCAAAGCGCGCAAGGCGCTGCGCGAGGAATGGGGCAAAGACGCAGTGCTCGCCGGCTGCGGCGGATCGATCCCGATCGTCGGCGCCTTCAAACGCGACCTCGGCATGGACACATTGATGGTCGGTTTCGCCCTCGACGACGACCGGATTCATTCGCCGAACGAGAAATACGAGCTTTCCTCGTTCCACAAAGGCATGCGCAGCTGGGCGCGCATTCTCGCGGCGCTCGCCGCCGAGCGGACCTGAAAGCCGGCCCGGAAGTCTCTAGCCCGGAAGTCTCTAGAAAGTCGGGGCGATTTATCACCGGATGGGCTGCGCGGCGCGAGCCCGAGCCGCGGGCGGGCCCTTGACCTTTTGCGGATCTGACGGCAGGACCTCCCCACGCGCCTCCGCAGCCTTCGGCCGTGCCGGCCCCGCGCGTGCCTTATGTGAGGATCATTTCCATGCCGAGCGATATCGAGATTGCACGCGCCGCCAAGCTCGAACCGATCATGGCGATCGCCGAGCGCGCCGGCGTCCCGGCCGAAGCGATCCAGCCCTACGGCAAATATATAGGCAAAGTCAGTCTGGATTTCTTGGCCGACGCGCACGAGCGCGCCAAGCAACGGTCGAAGAGCAAGCTGATCCTCGTCACCGCCATCAATCCGACGCCGGCCGGCGAAGGCAAGACCACCACCTCCGTGGGGCTCGCCGACGCGCTGCGCATCGTCGGAAAGAAGACGATCGTCGCCTTGCGCGAACCGTCGCTGGGCCCGTGTTTCGGCGTGAA
>JASHSW010000216.1 GCA_030038595.1 Methylovirgula sp. | reverse complement strand
TCCAATGTATTTCGTCAAGCGCGGCGACGTTTATCACGACGTCGCCGGCGCGAGTTTCCGCGATCTGCTTGCCGGACGGCTCGCGGCGCTGCCCGGCGAGCGCGCCACGCTGGCGGACTGGGCCAACCATCTGACGACGATTTTTCCGGAAGTCCGCCTCAAGCGCTTTCTCGAAATGCGCGGCGCGGACGCCGGGGCGATGCCGTTTCTCACCGCCCTTCCCGCCCTCTGCGCCGGTCTTTTCTACGATCCTTCTTCGCTTGACGCAGTCTTCGATATCGTTTGTTCCTGGAGCACCGAGCAGCGTTGCCGTTTGCGCGACGAGGTGCCGCGCCTCGGGCTCAACGCGAGTATCGCCGGGCGCAGTTTGCGCGACATCGCCCGTGAAGTTTTGGCGCTGGCGCGGAAAGGGCTCGCCCGGCGTGCCAAGTGCGACGTAGGCGGCGACGAAACGCAATATCTTGCGCCGCTTGACGCCGTTGTCGCCGGCCGCACGCAGGCTGAAGCGCTGATCGAAAGATTTAAGACGCTTTGGGGCGGCAACGCCGACGCGGCTTTCGGCGAATGCGCCTATTGAGCGGCCTTGCTGGAACTCGCCGGCTGCAGGAACGGATCGTAGCCGTAGTGCTCGCCGGCTCCGACACGCAGATGCTGTGGTTCCGCAAAATCCGAAGCGGGAAGATCGTCCGCGGTTCGGCCGTTGTAATATCGGTAATAGCTGCGCGTCCACTCGACCCGAACATGGCCGCCGATTCTGACGCAGCGTGTGCTGCTCGCCACCGACGTGAATCCTGGTCCGCAGGCGTCGAGCGCCGTCCCCACGGTCGCTTGGTTTCTCTCCGCGGCGATCGACGCCGAGAAACTCAGGGGCAAGAGAATTGCGGCGCCGCCGACGAGACCAAAGACCGCGCGCATTGGAGGCAGACGTAACCCCATCAAGCGAATCCGTAAAACCCCTTGCGTTGCCGTCCGAAAGTCGAATAGCTCGGGTTGTTTCCTGGTAGGAACAGTTTGAGGCAATATCGTGGAACGAATTGCTCTAGCCAAACGCGGCTTTCTTCGGATCCGTCGGGTTTCGACTGTTTGCCTCGCCAAATGCAGCGCGCCTAATTCCGCCAATCGCCGAGCGCCGCCTGCACCAAGGCCAGAATTGCCACAGCCGCGGTATCGGCGCGCAAAATTCGCGGCCCGAGCGAGAGACGGATGACGCAAGGGTTTGCAAGGATTGCTGTCCGCTCGGAAGGATCGAAGCCGCCTTCCGGGCCGACCAAAACGGCCAGCGGCGCACGTTGCGGCGCCGCGTGGAGCGCAGCGAGCGGATCGGCCGTTTCAGCGTCCTCGTCGCAGAAGATTAGCAGCCGCTCTTCCGGCCAAGCCGCCAATAGGAGTTCGAGCTTCTGTGGCTCGGCGATGCTCGGCGGTGCCAGGATGCCGCATTGCTCGGCGGCCTCGATCGCATTGGCGCGCATGCGCTCGACGTTGACGCGCTCGGTCTGGGTGCGACGGGTCAGCACCGGCTGCAACAGCGTGGCGCCCATTTCGACGGCCTTTTGCACCATGTAATCGAGGCGCGCATGTTTCAGCGGCGCGAACAGATAGTGAAGATCGGCGGCCTGCCCCTGGACCCGCGTCTGGCCAAGGGCGACCAGCACGATCTTGCGCGGCATGACCGACAGGCGGGCGCGCCATTCCCCGTCACGCCCATTGAAAACAAGGAGTTCGGCGCCATCGGAAAGACGCAATACGTTGCGCAGATAATGGCTCTGGGTGGGACTGACCTCCACTCGGGCCCCGGCGTAGAGCGGGGCTTCGACATAGAGCCGCCGGGCGGCGAAGTCGTAGCGTGCCATGCTTCTCTCCGCAGGCGGCTTGCCCGTTGCGCCGCATATTTGCTAGGAAACCGAATGGTAGCTGATTGTGAGGATCGCGCTATGAGATCCCGGCTTTCCGCTTTGGCCGCGGGCTGTGCGCTCCTGGCGTTTGCCGCGCCTTTTTGTCTTGCCCCCTTTTCTGCGGCGTTCGCGGCCGAATGCACCGTCGATATCGGCAACCTGTCGCAAAAGCGGCAGTTGATCATCGAGCAGTTGAATAAGCTCGCAAAAAGTTCGCCAAATCATCAGCTCGATCCGGCGGTCTCCTGCCCGAAGCTGCGCGAACTCGCCGGCGCCGAAACCGCGCTTCTCGTCTATCTGCAGAAGAACAAGGATTGGTGCATGGTGCCCGACGAGGCCATCAGCAATATTACGATGAGTCTCAATCGCTCGAAGATGATCGCGAGCCGGGCGTGCGCGATCGCCGAGCAGATAAAGAAGAACGAAGAAGCCGGCGGCGCCACCGCGCAGAAACTGCCGACCGGCCCGCTGTGAGGGCATTGCTGCCCGATGCCTCGCCGTTTTTTCTGCGGCATACGCCGCAAGCGCTTCTCCCGTACGTCGAGCTCGCCCGTCTAGACCGGCCGATCGGCTGGTGGCTTCTGCTGTTGCCGTGCTGGTGGTCGTCGCTGCTGGCGAGCATCAGCCGCGGGGCGCCGCCCAACGTCGCGCATCTGGCGCTGTTTTTCCTTGGCGCCGTAGCGATGCGCGGCGCCGGCTCCACCTACAACGACCTGGTCGATCGCGACATCGACGCCAAGGTCGAGCGAAC
The DNA here is from genome assembly GCA_030038595.1 of Methylovirgula sp. GTDB lineage: Bacteria > Pseudomonadota > Alphaproteobacteria > Rhizobiales > Beijerinckiaceae > Methylovirgula. The sequence continues at coordinate 321 of JASHSW010000216.1, read as the reverse complement.
CGCCGGCCGTCCGCTGCCTTCCGGACGGATCGGTCCGCGCGCCGCTTGCGCCTTTCTCCTCGCCGAGGGGCTCGTTGGGCTGATCGTGCTGCTTTGCTTCAACGGATTCACGGTCCGGCTCGGCGTCGCTTCCCTGCTCATTGTCGCCGTCTACCCGTTCACGAAGCGCGTCACCTTCTGGCCGCAGGCGATCCTCGGCCTCGCCTTCTCTTTCGGCGCGCTGCTCGGCTGGGCGGCGGCTTACGGCAGCCTCGCCTTGCCGGCGCTGCTTCTCTATGTGGGCGCCGCGGCTTGGACGATCGGCTACGACACGATCTATGC
>JASHSW010000215.1 GCA_030038595.1 Methylovirgula sp. | reverse complement strand
ATCTCGTCGCGCGCGGCATCAACGCTGCCCGCATCCACACCATCAGCTACGGTAAGGAGCGGCCGGTTGCGACTTGCAACAACGACTCCTGTTGGTCGCAGAACCGCCGCGCGGTCACCGTGCTCGGTGGCAGTCAATCGTAACGATCTTCGCCAACACACAGGAAAAGGCCCGCCAAAGGCGGGCCTTTTTGCGTTGCGCCGTCAGACCTGCGGCTGCGGCTCGAGTCCCGGTTCGGGGCCGGGCTTCGACTGCCGACCGGTCGAGGGAACCGGCGAGGGGCGCGGCGCCGGCGGCGGTTCGTCGCCGGTTTCGCGGATTGGCGGACGGCCCTGCAAAAGCCCCATGATCTCTTCGCCGGTCAGCGTTTCGTACTCGAGAAGCCCCTTGGCGAGCGTTTCGAGATCGTTGCGTTTTTCGGTGAGGATCCGGGTTGCTTCGGAAAGTCCCAACTCAACGAGACGACGTACCTCCGCGTCGATCTTCTGCGAGGTGGCTTCCGAAATATTCTGCTGGCGGCCCATTGAATAGCCGAGGAACACCTCTTCCTGGTTCTCGCCATACATGACGGTACCGAGCTGATCCGAGAATCCCCAGCGGGTCACCATGGCGCGCGCCAGTTTGGTCGCCGCCTCAATGTCGGATTGCGCGCCGGACGTGACCTTCTCCTTGCCGAAGACCATCTCTTCCGACACGCGCCCGCCCATCAACACGGCGAGACGCGAGGTCATCTGCTCGTAGCTCATCGAGAGTTTGTCGCGTTCCGGCAACTGCATCACCATGCCGAGCGCCCGGCCGCGCGGAATGATCGTCGCTTTGTGGACGGGGTCGGTTGCCGGCACGTTGAGCGCAACGATCGCGTGGCCGCCTTCATGATAGGCAGTCAAGATCTTCTCTTGCTCGGTCATGACCAGGGTGCGGCGCTCGGCGCCCATCATGATCTTGTCCTTGGCATCTTCGAATTCGACCATGGTGACGATGCGCTTGCCGCGCCGCGCCGCCAGCAACGCCGCCTCGTTGACGAGGTTCATGAGATCGGCGCCGGAGAAGCCGGGCGTTCCGCGCGCCAGCGTCTTCAGATCGACATCGGGTGCCAGCGGCACCTTGCGCACGTGCACTTTCAGGATGCGCTCGCGACCGGTGACGTCGGGATTGGGAACGTTGATCTGCCGATCGAAACGGCCCGGCCGCAGCAAGGCGGGATCGAGCACGTCGGGCCGGTTGGTGGCGGCGATCAGAATGATGCCTTCGTTGGCGTCGAACCCGTCCATCTCGACGAGCAACTGATTCAGCGTCTGCTCGCGTTCGTCGTTGCCGCCGCCGAGGCCTGCGCCGCGATGCCTGCCGACCGCATCGATCTCGTCGATGAAGATGATGCACGGCGCGTTCTTCTTCGCCTGCTCGAACATGTCGCGCACGCGCGAGGCGCCGACGCCGACGAACATTTCGACGAAGTCGGAGCCGGAGATCGTGAAGAACGGCACGTTGGCTTCCCCGGCGATGGCGCGGGCGAGCAACGTCTTGCCGGTGCCGGGCGGACCGACTAGCAATACGCCGCGCGGAATGCGGCCGCCGAGGCGCTGGAATTTCTGCGGATCGCGCAGGAACTCGACGATCTCCTGAAGATCCTCCTTGGCCTCGTCGACGCCGGCCACGTCCTCGAACGTGATCCGGCCGTGCGCCTCGGTCAGCAGTTTCGCCTTGGATTTGCCGAATCCCATCGCTTTGCCGCCCGCCCCCTGCATTTGCCGCGAGAGGAAGATCCACACGCCGAGGAAGGCGATGAGCGGCAGGCCGTTAACGAGCAGCGTGACGAGCCAGCTATTGCCGTCCGACGGGGGCTTGGCGGAAATTGCCACGTGATTCTTGATGAGCGTCTGCACGAGCGTCGGATCGTTCGGCGCGTAGGTCGAGAAAACGCGATTGTCGTCGAAATGGCCGGTGATCTCGTTGCCGGCGATGGTCACCTCCCGGACGTGACCCTGATCGATCTCGGTCAAGAACTGGCTGAACGTGACATCCTGAGTCGGCTCGTGCTGACCGGGGTTCTGGAACAGCATGACCAGAGCCACGACGAGCAGAAATATGATGACCCAGAGGGCGAAATTCCGGAAGTTGGGATTCATCTTCGACCTGTGCGAGGTCGATCTGCCGATCGAAGCGGCAAATCACCATTCCATAAGGCGCTCCATGGCGCCAGCTGAACTAATTTAGGCGTCGCCGGGTTGCTTGCCAAGGGAACTTATCCGGGCCGACCGCCGCCCTCGACATCTCCGGGCCGCGGACAAGCCCGATCCCGTGCTCCATTCCGCATACCGCGGCGGCGCGGCTTTTCCGCGGCGATCGTCAAGACGCCGTCGGCGTCGAGCGCGAGCCGCGTGCCGCCCAGCGTGCCGCGCCAGGACGAACCGGCGCGCAAAGCGCCACGCAGCGCTTCGATCAAAGATTCGAGCCGTTCGAGGCGCGCGTTTTTGCCGCCCAACGCCTCGATCTCGCGGGCGACGAGGCGCAGCATGATCTCCTCCGGCGCGTCGCGGAGACGACCGATCGGCGCGCGGAACTGGCCGTTCCTATGCGCTTCGTGCAACGATCCGCCCACAAACCCGGCAAAGGCGGAAAGCGCCACCTCGGCGCGGGCGGCGCGGCGGCCGAGCCGCAGGAGGGTTTGGCGCGTAAATCCTTCTTCCGCCAAAAGTGCAAGAAGACGGCGTAGCCGCGTCCGGGCAAAGCCTAAATCCTCGTTCGATGGATCGCGAAAGAAGGCGTGGCCGCGCGCCGCGCAAATGCTGACAAGCGCCTCTTTGGGATAGGCAAGGAAGGGGCGCAAATGTACGATCCCGGCGTGCTCAGCGGCGACCGGCATGCCGGCAAGCCCGGCAATCCCGCTCCCCCGCAACAAACGAAACAGAATGGTCTCGGCCTGATCGTCGGCATGATGCGCGGTCAAAAGACGGTCGACGCCGATTTCGCGCGCGTGCCCAAAGAGCAGCTCATAGCGGGCCTCGCGCGCCCGCTCTTGAACGGCTGTCGCGGGCTTTTCGCCTTCCCAGGTGAGGATGCGGTGCGGCAAGCCGAGCCCCTCGGCCCAAGCGGCGACCGCCTCGGCTTCGCGGCGCGAGCCTTCCCGTAATCCATGATCCACCGTCGCGACCGCAAGCCTCACCTTGGAAGTTTCCGCCCAAGTCGCGGCAAGCAGCATCATGGCAACCGAATCGGGACCGCCCGAAACGGCGAGCAGTGCGCCGCGCGACCCGTGGAGCGGCGCAAACAGGCCGGCGATCGCCGCCGGCGTGAACGGATCGAGGCTCGCAGCCGGCCCGGCAAAGGCCCCGGCCGGCGCGAAACTCAACATTGGGCGCGCTTGGCCTCGCGCTCGGCACCGGCCTTCACGGCCGCCGAAGCGTTCGGATATTTGCGCGGCACCTCGCTGAAGGTGGCGCACGCCTGCTCCTTGGCGCCAAGCGCCTGCAGCGATTCGCCAAGCCGCAGCATTGCCTCCGGCGCGACCGCCGAATTCGCGTAATCGGTGGAGATCTTCAGATATTGCTCCGCAGCCTCGCGCTGCCGGCCGCGTTCGTAATAGGTCTCGCCGAGATAATAGAGCGCATCCGACGTCCAGCGGGTCTTCGGATTCTTCTCAAGAAAAGCCGCGAAGCTCTTCGCCGCGTTATCGTAATCCTTTTGCCGGAAGTACCCCAAGGCGACGTCGAATTCTTCTTTGGTCGGGTCGACCTCGGCGCTCGCCAAGACCGTCCCGCCGGGCGTCGCGACCGAGCCTGCCGGAGCGCCGGGCTGCGACACGGCGGCCGCGGATGCGGTCGGCGCGGTGCTGTACCCGCTGCTCGGTAGGTTAATCGGCGCATCCGAATCGGCCGCGCCCGCCGTGCCTGGCGGCAAGGGAGCGCTGGGCGGCGTCGTGCCGAGTTGGCGCGGTGCGCCGGGCGCGTTCGGATCGGTGCGCGGATCGAACGCGTCGTCGCGCGAATGCGACGTTTCCGGGACCGAAGCCGCTTGCGTATCGGGCGGGGCGGCGGAAGGAGCCGAAAGTTCACCCATATCTTCGTGTCTGGGCAAGCCCTTGTGGCCGCCTTCCTGGAACCGGAAGTCCACATCCTGCTGGAACCGGCGCAATTGATCGGCGAGCTTACGGTTGTCGAACTGCATTTGCTGAATCTGCCCGTTTAATTGGCGGATCTGGTCTTCGAGGCGCTCGACTCGGACGAGCAGGCTCGCCTCGTCGGAACCCTCCGGCGGAACGCCGGCGTCCGGAGCGCCGGACTGATCCGGCGCGCCGTATTGGTCGGACGCTCCGGGCGCGCCGACATCCGCCGGCGGCATGGTCGAGTCCTGTGCCATGCCGGGCCGCACCAGGAAACAACCCAAAATCAGCGTGCCGGCGGCAACCAGCGCAATCGCGCCTTTATTCCCTGTGGTCATTGCAATGCTCGCCTGCGATTCATGGACTATTAGCAGTAAGGCTTACCATAAGACGTAGTTCGGCCAAAGTTTGGAGATCGCAAGGATTTGTTGCCGAGAATGGAGTTGGCCGGCGGATTAGAAATGGCCGCCCAAATACGGTAGAAACGCGGCGACGCGTTTTCGCAGCGCCAACGACTCGGCCGTCGAACGGGAAGCATCGATGAACGGTAAATACTTCGGCACGGATGGCATCCGCGGCCTCGCCAACAAAGTAATCACCCCGGATCTTGCCATGAAGGTCGCGCAGGCGACCGGTGTGCTCTTCCAGCACGGCGAGCACCGGCATCGGGCAGTCATCGGCAAAGACACGCGGCTTTCCGGCTACATGATCGAAAACGCCATGGTGGCGGGGTTCACTTCGGTCGGCGTCGACGTGCTGCTGCTCGGCCCGATGCCGACCCCGGCGGTCGCCCTGCTCACCCATTCGATGCGCGCCGACGTGGGCGTCATGATCTCCGCCTCGCATAATCCATTCGAGGACAACGGCATCAAGCTATTCGGTCCGGACGGTTACAAACTCTCCGACGAGATCGAGGCCAAGATCGACGCTTTGCTCGATCCGGAAATCTCCCTGAAACTGTCGAAACCGGCCGATCTCGGCCGCGCGATGCGCGTCGAAGGCGACCGGGCCCGCTATATCGAGTTCGCCAAGCGCACGCTGAACGGCAATCTCACGCTCGAAGGGCTGCGCATCGTCGTCGATTGCGCCAACGGCGCCGCCTACAAGGTCGCGCCGGAAGCTTTGTGGGAGCTCGGCGCCGAAGTCTTCTCGATCGGCGTCACGCCGGACGGGTTCAACATCAACAGCAAGGTCGGTTCCACCGCCCCGCAGACGCTCGCCGCCAAAGTGCGCGAAATGCGCGCCGACATCGGCATTGCGCTCGACGGCGACGGCGACCGGGTCATCGTCGTGGATGAGCGCGGCAAAGTCATCGACGGCGATCAGGTGATGGCGGCGATCGCCACGGGCTGGAAACAGGACGGCCGGCTGAAACGGCCCGGCGTCGTAGCGACGTTGATGTCGAACCTGGGCCTCGAGCGCTATCTTGCGGGCATCGGCCTCGAACTCGCCCGCACGCCGGTCGGCGATCGCTACGTCCTCGAACATATGCGCAAACACGGCTACAACGTCGGCGGCGAGCAATCCGGGCACATCATCTTGACGGATCACTGCACGACCGGCGACGGGCTCGTCGCGGCATTGCAGCTCCTTGCCATCATCAAGCGGAGCGCCAAGCCCGTCTCCGAAGTCTGCCACAAGTTCGAGCCGATGCCGCAGGTGTTGAAGAACGTGCGATTCAAGGCCGGCCGGCCGCTTGAAGAAGAGCGGGTCATGCGGGCGATCGAGGAAGGCAGGCGCAAGCTCGGCAATAACGGCCGCCTCGTCATCCGCCTCTCCGGCACCGAGCCCGTGGTGCGCGTCATGGGCGAAGGCGACGATCCCGATCTCGTCGAAGCGATCGTCGATCAGGTCTGCGACGCCTTGAACGCGGCCGCTGCCTAAGAGCATCGCGCGAAATGCGGATACCGGCAGCCTCGAGACCCTTCCCGGCCTGAGCGATCCTCGCGCCTGATCCGGGGAACGAGCCGGGATCCAAGGGCGTCAAGACAAGCAACCGAGCCTTGGCTCAGGATCGCGGATCTTCCCCCGCTTCGCGGGCTCGTCCGCGAAAGAGCGTCGCCGCTGTCGGGTAACCTTAAAAACTAGGGTTAAGAGGCTTTTAAGATCTTTGCGGGATCTTTCCCCTCCGTCGAGTTGTGCTTCGGGCCGATCCGCCCGAGCCAGGAAGGGACTGATCGTCATGGCCAGGTTGAAAGCCATCCTTATTGCGGCCGCCTTCGTGGTCGGCATCGCCAACGTGGCAGGCGCCGCGGATCTGCTACCGCCCCCGCCTGCTCCTCCCGAAGCTCCCCCCGAAATGAACGGGTGGTATTTGCGCGGCGACGTCGGGGCCGGAATCAATATGCTGAGCGACCAACAGTCGTACTTCGCAACCAGCGTACCCGGCGGGTTTGCAAACGATGGGTCGGGCGTCGGCGTGCAGGGGATGATCGATCTCGGCGCCGGCTACCAGTTCAACAACTGGTTCCGATTCGACGTCACCGGCGAATATCGCTGGCCAACGAAATACTGGGGTTACGAGAGCTATTCAGCAGCCGGCGGCTGTGCGGTCCTCGCTTGCTAT
>JASHSW010000214.1 GCA_030038595.1 Methylovirgula sp. | reverse complement strand
GCGTAACCACTCCGCCACGAGGCCGGGCGACCGGATCGCGGTCCGGCGCGCCCGCGTATAGCAAAGGACACGCGGGCCCTGCAACCGATGCTTCGGCATTGCGTGCATTACCTTTGCAAAGCCGCGCCCCGCTTGCTATATCCAGCGATCCCCTGATCCCTGATAGCTCAGCTGGTAGAGCAATCGACTGTTAATCGATCGGTCGCAGGTTCGAGTCCTGCTCAGGGAGCCATCGATACCGTGGTATTCGGCTTCGCCGCGCCGCTTGAGCGCTCCCCGTGCGGCGCTCGCAATTGTTCGCGAGCGCCGATATTGATGATGCGATTTGTCCCAACCCGTGCTGAAATACATCGACGCCGGTTGCTGCACGGCAGTAAGGAGGCCTTGGTGAAGATCAAGACTGAAATATCATCCGCCTGCGTTTGCTGCGGCGGCGCGGCGCACCGAACTTCGCGCACCGGTCTCTCGCGCCGCAGTTTTCTCGGCACAGGCGTCGCCGGCGCCGTCGCGGCGACGACGTTTGCCGCGATACCCGGCGCATCCGCGCAAAGCGCGCTCTTGCCGGACGCCGCCTTGAACGCCCTGCTTGCCGGCAATCGGCGCTTCGTCGAACAACGCCTCAGCTCCTTCGACGAGGACCTCGGAATCCTGAAACAAAATACCGTGGCGAAACAGGAGCCGTTTGCCGCGATTCTTTCCTGCGCGGATTCGCGCGTGCCGGTGGAGCTGATCTTCGATCAGAATATCGGCCGCCTTTTCGTGACGCGCGTTGCGGGCAATATTGCGACGCCGGAGATCATCGCCAGTCTGGAATATGGTGCGGCGGTGCTCGGCACCAAGGCGATCCTCGTGCTGGGGCATGCCAACTGCGGTGCCATCAAGGCCGCGATGCAAGGCAAGGAGGTGCCGGGACAGATCAGCGGGCTTTACGCATTTCTCCGTCCGGCAATCGATGCCGCCGGCGGCGACCTCGATGCGGCGATCAAGGCCAACGCCAAAATCCAGGCGCATCTGCTTGCTACCGCCTCGCCGGTGCTGGCCGGACTGGTCGAGCAAGGAAAGCTGAAAATCGCCGCGGGCTTCTACGCGCTCGAAAGCGGGAAAGTGACGCTGCTCGATTGAGGGAAACGAAATTTACCGCCGCCTCGCCCGGCGCAGCGACCAAGAGAGCAGCCGGAATCGCAGCGGATATGGCAGGCAGCGGACGAATTTCGTCAACGTAGCCAATTGCCAGGGGAAGCTGATCTCGAAGCCGCCTTTTTCGAACCCGTCGCAAATGCGCGCCGCCGCCGCTTCCGGCGGCATGAGAAACGGCATCTTAAATTCTGTCTCTTGGTCGGTCATCGGGGTGCGCACGAATCCCGGGCAGACGACCTGAATCCTAATCCCCCTGCCCGCGTATTCGAGCTTCAAAGCCTCGGCCATGTAGATCAGCGCCGCCTTCGACGATCCGTAGGCGGCAGAACCCGGCAAACCGTTGATGCCGGCGAGCGAGGCGTTGAGCGCGATTTGCCCGCGGCCGCGCCGCGTCATCGCGGCAAGCAGCGGTTCCAGACAATTGACCGTCCCTTCTACGTTGACGGCATAGGTCGTGGCGATCGCCGCCGGATCGAACCGGCCCCGCTCGGCCGGCAGGAAGACGCCGGCATTGAGGAACGCAAGCGCGATCGGGCCAAGATCGGCTTCGATGGCGGTAATCAGCGTTTGCATTTCGGCACGCTGTGTTACGTCGCCGGGATAGGCGAAGATCTGCCCGGTGCCCGTGAGTTCGCGCAGCGCCTCGGTGCGCCGGGCAGTCGCCGCGACGCGGTAGCCGCGCCGCGCCAATTCGAGCGCCGTTGCCCGTCCGATCCCGGAACTGGCGCCGGTGACGAAAGCCGCCCCATCCCGTGGCGTTGCGCGATCCATGAGTTTCTCCGGGTTGCGGCCGCTCGACATGCGGCGCTGGGCGCCCCTATATAGCCGACAAATCTTGTCGGGAATCACAATGCCTGCCCAGAGCGTCGTCGAGGCCATCGGCAAGACTCCACTCATCCAATTGCGCCGCGCCTCCGAGACAACCGGCTGTGCGATCTACGGCAAGGCGGAATTCATGAATCCCGGCGGTTCGATCAAGGATCGCGCCGCGCTCGCCATCGTTGTCGACGCCATCGCGCGCGGCGCGCTCAAACCGGGCGGACTGATCGTCGAGGGGACGGCGGGCAATACCGGCATCGGGCTGGCACTCGTCGCCAACGCATTGGGCTACCGGACTGTCATCGTCATTCCCGACACCCAGAGCCAGGAAAAGAAGGACATGTTGCGCCTACAAGGGGCCGAACTCATCGAAGTCCCGACCGTCGCCTATTCCGATCCCAACAATTATGTGAGGCTCTCCGGTCGGCTCGCCGAACGGCTCGGCCGCGAACATCCGCAAGGCGCCATCTGGGCCAATCAGTTCGACAACGTCGCCAACCGCCTAGGCCACTTCGAGACCACTGGGCCGGAGATCTGGGCGGATACCGACGGCAAGGTCGACGGATTCGTCTGTTCGGTCGGTACCGGCGGCACGTTGGCGGGGGTCGGCATGGCGCTGAAAGCCAAAAATCCAAAGGTGGCGATTGCGATCGCCGACCCCATGGGCGCTGCGCTCTATGCTTATTACACGCGCGGCGAATTGCAGTCCGAAGGCTCGTCGATCACCGAAGGTATCGGCCAAGGCCGGATCACCGCCAACCTCGAAGGCGCGCCGATCGACCTAGCATTTCAGGTGACGGATGAAGAGGCTCTGCCCGTCCTCTTCGATCTTGCCGAACACGAGGGACTCTTGCTTGGCGGCTCGTCGGGCATCAATATCGTCGGCGCGATGCGGCTCGCCGAAACTTTGGGTCCCGGCCACACGATCGTGACGATTCTCGCCGATTCTGGGGCCCGCTATCAATCGAAGCTTTATAATCCCGAGTTTCTGCGCTCGAAGAACCTGCCGGTGCCTTCGTGGCTCGGCCGGCCGGTTTCGATTGCGCCCGACTTCGTTTGAAAGCGAGCCATGCACCCCTCCCCTTATTTCGTCTCGACGCGATGGCTCGCCGAGCACTTGCACGATCCCGATCTCGCGGTGATCGACGGCACGTTCTTCGTGCCCGACGAAGGCCGCGACGCATACGCCGAATATCTCGCCGCGCATATTCCCGGCGCCGTCTTTTTCGATATCGACGCGATCGCCGATCCGACGACGGACCTGCCGCATATGCTGCCATCGCCCGAGGCTTTCGCAGCGGCGATGCGCGCTCTCGGCGTCGGCAGTTCGCTGCGGCTCATCGTCTACGACAACGCCGGCTTGCAAGGCGGAGCGCGGGTTTGGTGGACGCTGCGGCTCTACGGTGCCAAGGAAGTGAAGATTCTTGCCGGCGGTTTGGCGAAATGGAAAGCCGAAGGCCGCCCTCTGGAGGAAGGCGCGGTCAAACGCGCCTCCCAGGAATTTGCGGTCTCCTTCGATCGCGCCGGCGTCGCCGATCTCGAAACCGTGCGGCGCGCTTCGGCCGAAGGCTCGGCGCAGATCGTCGATGCGCGCCCCGCCGCGCGGTTTCGCGGCGAGGCGCCGGAGCCGCGTCCGGGCGTGCGCGGCGGACATATTCCCGGCAGTTTCAACCTGCCCTGGCGGCAGATTGCCGCGCGTGGCGAGATGCGTCCGCCGCAAGAGATCGCCGCGGCATTTGCCAAGGCCGGCGTTGATCTCGACAAGCCGATCATCACCACCTGCGGGTCGGGCGTCACTGCCGCCATTCTTCTCCTGGCCCTCGAAACCGCCGGAAAGAAAGACGTCGTTCTCTACGACGGCGCGTGGTCGGAATGGGGCGCAAGAACCGATCTGCCGGTCGCAAAAGGCTGAATACAGCGAGCCGCGAGCTTTGCGCCGCAGGCCTGAGCGCCGTCTTGTTGGCAAAGGTTCGGATCGGCGCGGCGAACGGCAATCCTACGGGTGTTGCCGCGCTGCCCGGCGGCCTAGAAAAGATCTTTCGCGTTCGCAAAGAGCTTGACGGAACCGGCTCTCGCGCTACCATACGCTGACAGTGGCGATTCACTTGAAACGATTGATGGTTTTGGGTGTTTCGCGCTGGGGAACGTTTGGCGACCGCCGAACGTTGTTTGGTTCCTTCGCGGCGCAATGCCGCTCGACCTCCTGAGGAATCGAACCGGCCGGCTCCTAGTGCCGTCCCCGATGCTTCCCGCCGAGGGGAGTCCCGATCTGCTCATTCCGAATTCGCCATTGCGTGCGCAACGCGATCACGGCTTCGGAACAGGATCAACCATCGAGAGCTCAGGAGTGACTGCCATGTGTGACTATTCTCTGGAAATGTATGCCTCACGGCCGGCCCGCGAAGCCGAGAGGTACGTGACGACCCGTTTCCCGTCGGGCAGCATCGGGCTCGCCTCGCCAGGCGATTGCACGACCGCCGTCTGCGTTCAGTACGACACCCGCCTTCATCTCGAAAATATTTCGAGCGATCTGCAGGGCCGGCTTGGCGTAAAGTCGGAAGAGGATGTAGTCTTCGCACGGCTCGAGCATGGCGCCTATCGCGATGGCATCCGCTTCGCGAACGGCAAGGAAGTTTCGCTACAACTGCTGGGTTCCGGGGTTGGCGCGACTCTCGTCGAGACGGCCAAGAAGCCGGCCGTAGCGGCGCGCAGGGACATTCTCGAACGCGTCGATTGATCTTCAGCGTGGCGTGCAAGGCTGCGGATCGAGACGTAACAAAGATTACCGGCGTCGGTCTTTCTCAGGGCCGACGCCGGTTTTATTTGCGCAGTTCGTAAGCAATTTTCGCGCCGAAGAGACAGGCGGAACCGGTTGCCTTTTTTGCATGGCGGTTTGGCGTGACAGATGCTAAGGAGGCCGGCGCCGTTCGCGCCCGCAATTTTGGCAGATTTGTTCGACAAGGTCGCAATGAAGAAGATCGAGGCAATTATAAAGCCGTTTAAACTCGACGATGTGAAAGAGGCGCTGCACGAAGCCGGCGTATCGGGAATTACGGTGACCGAGGCCAAAGGATTCGGACGGCAGAAAGGCCACACCGAACTGTATCGCGGTGCCGAATATTTCGTCGATTTTCTTCCCAAGGTGAAGGTCGAAGTCGTCGTCGCCGACTCGGCGGTCGATCTCGCCGTCGAGGCGATCCGCAAGGCGGCGCTGACCGGCCGAATCGGCGACGGCAAGATCTTTGTCTCGAATGTCGAAAGCGCCATTCGCATCCGTACCGGGGAAAAGGGATTGGATGCGATTTGATGGCGAAGCGACCCAGATTCGTCGAGGAGATGGTGCGGAGCACCGCTCGACCGGCGTATGGAGCGACGCGGGGCGCGGGCCGCAAGCGGGAACAGCCGACTACGGCAATCCTTTGTGTGTATTTCCAGCTTTAGTTGAGGGCGAGAGATGAAGACAGCGGATGAAGTGCTGAAGGCGATCAAGGACAAGGACGTGAAG
>JASHSW010000213.1 GCA_030038595.1 Methylovirgula sp. | reverse complement strand
CAATTCCCGCGCGTGCCATTCGTAGCGATCGATCAGCAGAGCGATCTGCGGGCCCGAACCGGCTTCTGCCGCAACTCCTGCGTCAGCCAAAGGAAGCATCGAGCAAATCCTGCGATATCTGCCCGGCGCGGAAGGTTTCGCCGCTCTCGACGGCAGTCACCACCGCCTCGGCGGGGCTGAACAGACTAGGGTCGATCTTGTAGAAATCACCCTTGAAGGACTTGAAGATCTCGGCGAAAGGCCGGCCGTAATCGCGCGACGTCAGGCTCGGCAGCGCTTTGGCGAGCTCGCGCGCCTCCGCCGCTGGCCCGGTGACGAACAGATGCGCCAACCCGCCGTAGACGATCGCGTCGTTGGTACGCCCCATGGCGGTGACGAAATCCGGATGCGGCGGCGACAGCGGCGCCGTCGCCACGCCGTCGATGACCCGCGCCAACGGAAACTTCAGCTCGTGCACCTTGTGCATGGCGACTTCGAGAACGCGGCCTACGACCTGCACGCCGCCGGCGAGGCTGCGGGTCGGCGCATAAATGAAGGCGAGACGCTCCGCCGCGACGCCGCAATCGTGCGCGACCTTGTCGACGATTTCGACAGGCGGCGGCTTGTCGCCTTCGAGGACAAGCGTGGCGCGGTCGGCGCGATCGCGATAGCCGAGATCCTGGAACAGCGGTTCCTTCTGCGCCAAAGCGCGCGCCGGCCCCGATCCCAAGGCGAAGAACGCGCTCTTGCCCTCGCCATGCGACAAAGCCCAGCCGGCGTATTGGCTGCCGAGACAGGCGATCACCGGATCGGTGCTGCGCACCGTCAAATGGAACGGCCAGCGCGGCGTGGCCGCAAACGGCGCCAGCGTGACATGCCCCAGGCCGCCGAGGCAAATTTCGGTCATCAGGATACCGACATCGAGTCCTCCGATCGTCTTGGCACCGGCATCGATCAAAGTCTCGCCGCGCGAACCCTTGGTCACAGCGATGCGCAGGCGATCGGCGTCGGCAAGCAGCTGGTCGACCAACGCGCCGGCGCGCGAATTGACGCTAATTTTGTTCTCCGTCATGCGGCGTTTTCCTTGCTCCCGTGAACCGACAATTCGTCGCGAAGCGCCGCGAGACGCTCGCCAACCATCGCCCGCGCCGTCGCCGGTTGCGCGGCTTCGGCGAAGACCGTGCAGACCGGATCGCCCTTGCGCAAACGCGTTCCCGGCTTTTGCCGATCCATGCACCACACGGGCCAGTCGAGTTCCGGCATAAAGGCGAGATCACACGGCGCATAGGCGACAGCCGTCGCGCGGCACGTGGTAAAGACCAAATTCTCGCTCGGCAAGAGGCCGCGGCAGGATTCGAGGTGCGCGGCAAACAGCCGAGGATGCGCAAAAATATCGAGCGTCGCGCCGGGGCGCGGGTTGATTTCGAGAAGATGAAACCCATCCGCCGTCGCCAGGAAATCGACGCTGTTGAGCCCGACCAAGGCCGAAGTCGCGACGAGTTTGCTTGCCGCCGCGCAGATCTCCCCCGCCAACGCGGCGTCGAGTTCGGCCGGCTGCACCGCGCCGCCAAACCGGAACGGAATGTCGCCGCTCGCCGCCGCCCATTGCGCGCTCGTTCCCAAAACCTGCCCGCGGCGCCCGTCGCCGAGGAGCAGAACCGATACCGGTTGGCCCGACACACGCCGCTGATAGTACTCGAAGGGGCCGGCCCGCCGCGAAGCGGAAGTCACGTGAAGACCGCCGCCGCCGCCTCGCCGCTTGATCAACCATCCGGCCCGCCGTGTCGGCGGATCGAACCGGATCTCGGGGTGCGGAACGGCTAGGTCGCGGCAAAGATCGGCGATACGCCGCGGATCCTTCACCCGCGCGACCGCCTCCGCGGAATTGCCATAGAGGGGGAAATGCCGCGCGATCTCCCCGAGCATTTCCGGCCGGTCTTCAAAACCGCTGCCGCAGACGACGCCGATAGGGTTCTCTCGCGCCGCCAGGCCGCGTAACGCGTCGAGCAGCCTCTGCTCCTCGAAGCCGCGCTCCATATCGCCGACAACCACATTCGCCGCGGCGAGCGTGCGCGTGTCGAGATCGTCGAAAAAATCGGCGACGAGCGGGCAAAAGCCGGCCCGGCGCGCCGCCGCCGCAAGCGCCCGTCCAGACGCCGCGGCGATCAAAATGGAAGGTTCAGACGAGATCACGCGCGAGCTTGAATGCGTCGCGAAAATCAAGACAGAGAGCCTTGTCCGACGTAGCCATTTTCTCGAACAGCTGCGCCTCCGTTTGATACTTCACGTTGCCGATGGCAAGCGCGCCGATGCCGAGACTGCCTCCCGGCAATTCCTTGCCGTTGTCGTGAAGATCGACGCCCTCGATCCCCAGCGGCGGTACGGCGTTGACGTCGGCGCAGACGAGCAGGCTTGTCGCCTTTTTGACATCCTCGGCCGAGAGAATCTGAACTCCGGCACGGCCGGCGCAAAAGGCAATTTCCGCAGCGACCAGCGCGGCGACCACCTTCTCGTGCGTGCTCGCATCGACAAATTCGACGTTGGCGCCAAACCGCTTTTTGATCTCGCCAGCGGCCTTCTCGACTCGGTTCGGACCGTCGTAGCCAGCGAGCGTAACCCTGGCGCCTTCGAGCGCCGCGATCACGGCCGAAGAAAAGCCCACAACCCCGGTCGCGCCATAGACGATGATCTTTGCGCCCGAGAGGCCGCGATGTTTCTTGTCTTTCAGGATCTTCTCGACGCAGGCCACCATTGCCGCCGCGGTGGTGAAAGAACCGGCCGGATCGGCAAATACCGAGATCTCGAAAGGCTTGAGCAGCGCCTCGCGCGCTTTGGCGATCATGTCGAGGGCGAGAATGGCGTCCTTGCCGCCGATGAATATGGCGGTGCGGACAGCGTCGCGCGGCGAACGCGAGAACATCGCGTCCTGCACGAGCGGCTTGACCTCTTCAAGGCCGACGTTGATGTAAGGGGTTACCGAATCATAGCCGGCATCGAGCGCCATGTTTACATCGAACGGGCTCATGTGTTTCAGCGGACTCAGCATATGCAGGATAAGTTTTGCCATTCGTCCCTTCCCGTCGGTCCTAGGCGCCGATCTCTTCGATCTTGGCGCCGCAATTGCGCGGTTTGCAGATTAGCATGATCGGATTCTTGGGCGCGCTATTTTCTTCCGCCGCCCTTTCTTTCCGAACGAGGCCGACGAGTCTCTGCGCTTCATCGTCGCTGGCGACGAAGGCAAAACCCGCAGGCCCCCAGGAACTTTGGCCGATTCCCTTTGCGCCAAGCCGCTCCAGTTGCCCCATAATCCTGGCCACGCTGGGGCTTGTGTAGCGGGTGCCACCTTGGGCGGGTGCAAAATAATTGCCAAGGACCGACTGGATGCGTCCGACGGCCTCGCCGAACTGTGAAAGGTCGCGCTCCACCAATGCGGGCAAGGCCTGCATGAGTACCCTTCGGCAAATATCTGCCGCTGCGTCAGCGGGAAACCGCGGCAAGCTCGCAAAGGCTTCGCGTTCGCGCCCGCCGTGCATGCCTTGCAACGTGTCATCTAGAACGAGAATGATCCTCCATTCCTCGGGAAAATGGAGGCGGCAAAGGATCGGCGGCACGGCCTTGCCTGCGCCGTGTCCCGCGTCAACCACGAAACCGCCGGTGGAAAATAGCGCGGCGCCGATTCCCGACCTTAGACCGCGCTGCAGAAAGAGCGCGTCGGCGACGGAGTCTGGTGGCAGATCTTCGAGTCGGCGGAGCGCCGCCGCCACGGCCAATGCGAGCTGCGTGCCTGAGCCGAGCCCTGCATGCGCTGGAATTACCGCGTCGATCGTAATGCCATAGCCGGATTTAAGTCCAAAACGGGCGCGCAATGCAGCGAGGTGTTCGCTTACCCTTTCCCGCTCCGGTCCCTCGACCCAAGTAATCGGCGCAGGTTCGACGGTGAGCGAAGTCGTCGGCTGATCGATCGCAAGACCAATGCCGCCGAAACGGCGGCCTATGTCGCCATTCAAATCGAGAAAACCGAGGTGAAGGCGCGCCGAGGTCGTTACTTTGACGCTCAAACCCATGAGTCCTCAGCACACAGCGAAAAAACTCCGCGGCTCCGTCCGCCAAAGGGATCCCGCAGCGCCATATCTAGCGCGCTTTCGACGCGAGCGAAACGCGTCGCGCAACCGCAATCGCGGAATCGTCTCTCTGCGTGAATGCGCTTGAGACTGGACCGAAATGGCCGATATTGCCATACTGTTGAAAACGGGTGCAAAGATCTCGCCCATGTGTGCAGAAAAACGCGAGCAGGCTTATGACGAAGCCGCGATCAAGGCGCGGCTCGCCGCCGAACTGCCGCACTGGCATTATGAAGACGGCTGGATTCGGCGCACCTACCGGACGCACGGCTGGAAAGGCACGCTGATGCTGATCAATACGGTCGGCCACCTCGCCGAAGCCGCTTGGCACCACCCGGATCTGACCGCGTCCTACGCGTGGGTGGAAGTGCGCCTGAAAACCCATAGTGCCAAAGGAATCACCGACAAAGACTTCGCTTTGGCGAAAAAGATCGAAGAGGTCGTGCAATGGCAGCCAGGCAAAGAAGGCGGCCCTCTCGAAGGCACGCCCGTTGACGACCAGCGCTTCGCATACATCAAATACGACAAATAGGCAGAAACCTTCCGCAGCGGCGGAGCAAGGATACATGAAGGCTTTTGTGGACGGTGCAGCGGTCGGGCTCGATGCGGCCGCGGCAGCGGCGGCACGTGTGCTCGGCGCAGCGCGCCTGCCGGTCATCGCCGGTCTCGGCACGGACGTCGCCGGCGCGCGGGCCGCAATTGCGCTTGCCGAGAAATTGCGCGGCGCCTACGACCACCTCGCCAGCGACGTCCTGCTGCGCGATATCGACGTGATGCGCCAAGCGGGCCGGATCCTCACCACCGCAAACGACGTGCGGTTGCGCGCCGACTGTGTCTTGTTCGTCGGTCCGAAACTGTTCGAATCCCTGCCCGACTTGCCGAAGCATCTCGACCTCGCCGCCCCACCGCGGCTTAGCGTGACGAAAACACGCAAGGTTTTCTGGTTGGGAGCGAGCCGCGGCGAGGCTGCCCAGGTCGGCGCGACCGAGATTGCGGCATCGCCTTCCTCCCTGCCGCAGGTCTTGGCCAATCTGCGCGCCGCCGTGCTTGAAAGAAAGACCCGCGCCAACGGCGCCCAGAAACTCGTCGAGCTCGCCGCACAGTTGAAGGCCGCACATTTCGGCGTCGTCGTCTGCGCGGCCGATTCGCTCGACCGATTGACAATCGAAATGCTGCACGGCCTCGTCGTCGATCTCAACGAGAAGACGCGGTTTACGACGCTCGCGCTAGGTCCGGGCGGGAATGCGTTGGGAGTCGTGCAGACGTCCGGATGGATGACCGGATTTCCGGTCAGAACCGGGTTCGGCCGCGGCTATCCCGAGCACGATATCTGGCGCTTCGACGCCAACCGCATGGTCGAAGCGGACGAAGCGGACGCAGCTTTGTGGATCTCGGCGTACCGTGCCGAGGCGCCGCAATGGAATCGCCGCATCCCGCTTGTCGCTTTGGCGAAGCCGCAAACACGCTTTGCCTATCCGCCGCGCGTCAAAATCGAGGTCGGCACCCCCGGCGAGGACCATGATGCGATCGAATTCTCGCAGGAAATCGCGACATTCGCCTTGGCGCGGGCAAAGAACGCAAGCAATGCGCCGCGTGTCGCCGACGTCATCGGCCGCATCGAGCAAAATCTGGCGAAAGGAAGCGAGGCATGTTGATACGCCTTGCCGGCGGTCGCATCGTCGATCCGGCAAACAAGCAAGACGGGATCGGCGACCTCTGGATCCGCGGCGACCGGATCGTCGCGCCGCCTCAAGGCGAGACGCCGGACGCGGTCTATGACGTCTCGGACAAGATCGTCATGGCGGGCGCCATCGACATCCACTCGCATATTGCCAGCGGCGGCGTAAACACCGCCCGCCTTCTGCTGCCGGAAAACCATCGCGCTCATGTGCCGCGGCCGGCGGCGACGCCGCTTTCGACCGCCGGCTGGTCCACCTTCGAGACGGGCTGCCGCTACGCGATGATGGGATTTACGACGGTGATCGAGCCTGCGGTTCCTGCGCACCAGGCTTTGCACTCGCACCTCGAACTCGCCGATGTTCCGATCATCGACAAGGGCATTCTCGCGGTGCTCGGCGACGACGATTTTCTGTTGTCGCTGCTGCGCGGCGGCGGCAACCGCACCGCGATCGCCGATTATGTCGGTTCAATGCTCGCGGCGACCAAAGCGATGGGCCTCAAGGCGGTCAATCCGGGCGGCGCGATCGCCTTCCAGAATAATGCGCGCACCTTCGATCTTGACGATGTCGTTCCCTTCTACGGAGTGACTTCGCGACAGATCTTCCAGGCAATGCAGCAGGCGGCCATCGATCTCGGCATCCCGCATCCGCTGCATCTTCATATCAACAATCTCGGCGTTCCGGGCAACGTCGATACCGCGATTAAGACCATCGCCGCGGCCGAAGGAAAGCGGATTCATCTCGCCCACATCCAATTCTATTCCTACGGCAAGGAAGGAAAGCGCGGCTTTTCCTCCGCCGCGCCGCGGCTTGCCGAGGCGATCAATGCCGCTCCCAAGGCGATTACGGTCGATATCGGCCAAGTGATGTTCCGGCAGACTGTGACCGTGTCGCTCGACATCATCCGGCAGTGGAGCGCGCGGCCCATGGCGAAGCCGCGCAAATCGGTGATGTACGACGGCGCGGCAAATGGCGCGGGCATCGTTCCCTACCTCTACAAATCCGACAATTTCTACAACGCGGTGCAATGGGCATGCGGTCTCGAACTCTTCCTTTTGCTCGACGATCCGATGCGTTCTTTGTTCACGACCGATCATCCCAACGGCGCGCCTTATACCACCTATCCCGACCTTTTCGCGCTGATCATGAGCCGCGATACGCGCGCCAAGTGGCTGGCCGACCTGCCGAAGGAAGCGGTCGAGATGACCACGCTGCCGTCGCTTACGCGCGAATATTCGTTCAGCGAAATCGCCGCGATGACGCGCGTTGCCCCCGCCAAGCTTCTCGGACTCAAGGACCGCGGCCATTTGAGCCCCGGTGCGCTTGCCGATGTCGCCGTCTACAACGACGATCTCGACCGGGCACAAATGTTTCGCTTCGCACATCTCGTCTTCAAGGATGGCGACCTCGTGGTCCGCGACGGGCGGGTAACGCATTATCGCTACGGCCGTACGCTGACGGTGCAGCCGCGCTACGGGTCAGGCATCGATCGCCGGCTCGCCGGCTATTACGACGACCTGTATGGCGTATCTCGCAACCTATTCAATGTGCCTCCCGCCGAAGCGCTCGGGCGCGATTATGCGTTCGAGGAGGTCGCATGCGGTCGATAACCAAAAACGGCGTGCGCATCGACGATACGTTTGCCGAAGCGTTTCCGATGCGCGGTACGGCGCTCGTCATCACTGGACCGAACAAGCGCTGGGCGCGACAGGCGGCGGTGACGATGACCGGTTTTGCCACCTCGGTGATCGGTTGCGGCTGCGAAGCCTCGATCGACGGCGAGGTCGAGGCGCGCGACACGCCGGACGGGCGGCCGGGCATGCGCGTTCTGATCTTCGCCATGTCGAGCAACGATTTGCAGACGCAGCTCGTCAACCGGGTCGGGCAATGCGTCCTGACCTCGCCCGGCTCGGCCTGTTTTGCCGACCTCAGCGCGCCGGACGTGCTGAAGATTGGCGATCTCTTGCGCTATTTCGGCGACGGATGGCAGATCTCGAAGAAATTCGGCGATCGGCATTTCTGGCGCATCCCGGTAATGGACGGCGAGTTCCTCTGCGAGGCAACGACCGGCTTGACCAAAGGGGCGGTCGGCGGCGGCAATCTTCTGATTTGCGGTGCGGATTACGAGCGGACGCTGCGCGCCGCCGAGGCCGCGGTCGAGGCAATGAACGGGGTGCGCGACGCGATCATGCCCTTCCCCGGCGGCATCGTCCGCTCCGGCTCGAAGGTCGGCTCGAAATACAAGGCGCTGCACGCCTCGACCAACGATGCGTTTTGCCCAAGCTTGCGCGGTGCGGTCAAAACCGCGCTCGACGACGACATCGGCTGCGTTCTTGAAATCGTCATCGACGGTTTGACCGAAGCCGCGGTTGCCAACGCCATGCGTGCCGGACTCGCGGCAATCATCAAGCTTGGGCCGCGTAATGGCGCGCGCCGCGTCAGCGCCGGCAATTACGGCGGCAAGCTCGGACCTTTCCATTTCCATTTGAAGGACTTGCTGGTGTGACTCTCGTCCTGACTCCCAAGGTGACGCCGCCGCAACGGCTCGATCTCTCGGCGCTGTTGCCGCATCTGCTCGCCGACAAGAGCAGCAAAGAGATCGCCGCGATCGACCTCGCGACGACGTGCGAAAAGATCACGGTCGGCGATCTCTTCCGAATCCGCGCCGGATCTGCCGAGGAAATCCGTTTCGAAGACGGTTCGGAGCGTTTCGATGGCGTCGGCCAAGGTCTGAACCGGGGCCGCATCTTGGTAGCCGGCGACGCGGGTATCAATGCCGGCCGCAAGATGAGCGGCGGCGAACTGGTGATTTCCGGGAATGTCGGACCGTATGCCGGTTCGGCGATGGCCGGCGGCCGGCTCGAGATCCTCGGCAATGCCGGCGATTTCCTCGCCGCCCCGCGCGAGGGCGAATTGAACGGCATGAGCGGCGGCCTGCTTGTGCTGCGCGGCGCAGCCGGTCTTCGCGCCGGCGACCGATTGCGACGCGGCACGATCCTGATCGAGGGTGGCGCCGGCGATTGGCTCGGCAGCCGGCTCATCGCCGGGACCTTGGTCGTCCTCGGCCGCGCCGGCATGAGTCCCGGCTATCTCATGCGGCGCGGCACGATCGTGCTCGCCAAGCCGCCGGCGCTCGCCGCGACGTTCGTTGATTGCGGGCAATTTGCCTCGAGCTTCCCCGCCGTATTCGGACGATTCCTGTTGCCCGAAAGCCGTGGAGCGGCGCGGCTTTTCCGCGCTCCATTGCGCCGTTTTGCCGGCGATATGGCGGTGCTGGGCAAGGGCGAGATTTTTGTACCGGCGTGATCGCGGCCGCCGGTCCAGCTCGCGAACGCATTGCCAGCCGCCGGAAATCGTCTAAGTTAAGAAAGACTTAATCGAGGGGGAAGCGCGTGGAAGGCCGCGATTTCGCCTCGCCGCCGAGCGGCGAGGGCCCGCCGACGGACGCCGCCCGCCCGTCCGAGACGTTGAAGCTTGCCGTTCGCCGTGCTCGGCTCGACGACGCCGAGCGCACCAAAGTGATCGCCGAACTGCGCGGTGCGGAAATCGCCCGCCTCGAAATGCTGCGCGACGAAATTCTGCCGGTCGCCGCCGAAATCCCGGCCGATGTCGATCTCTTCGATATCGGCCTCGCCGCGACGGAGCGGCCGCGGCTCTTCATCGACATGATCGGCTTCATCGAAATGGGCCACGACCGGCGCACCTACCGTTTCATCCAAGACACAAGGCTCGGGCGCGTTGTTATCGCCGAAAGCGAACGAGTGGAGCCGATCGTCGACGCGGTGAGCGATTACATCGCGCGCCGCCTCATCGAGCGCGAGAAAGCGCTTGCCGCCGACGGCACGCTCGAACGCGCGGCGCGCGGCTATGCCGAGACGCAGGGGAAGATCGCGGCGCGGCATGAGCCTTCGTTGGCCGCCGGCAAGCCTGCAAAAAAGCCCCGGCCTATCGGCCGGCTCTTCGCATTCATCGTCGATCTGCTAGGTTCGCTGCTGCTCTGTGCGCTGCTGGCGCTCGGCGCTTTCACGGCCTGGAAATACGCCGACACTTTATGGCTGGCGCGGCATGGCTGGCATTGACGCCGCGCATCATTCCTGGTGTACGCGGAGCGAGGGAGCGCGCCTGTTTCTCTCCTCCGTGAATGTCGCATGTCTGCGCATCAGCGTGCCTTCGAGCGCATCGGCGATCAGCCGACGCGTCTCCTCGATCCCGTAGAGGGCAATGAAGGAGCCGAAGCGCGGACCCCGGCGTTCCCCGAGCAACACCTCGTAAAGCATGTTGAACCATTCGTTGGAAACGCCGGGACGCTCTTGCGTCGCGCCCTTCGCGGAGAAATCCTGGTAGCGCGGGATCGGCCGCGCGATGTCATAGAGCGCGGTCTGGATTTCCTCGGCGCCGGCACTTTCGGGCAACGCCGCAAGCCGATCGGAAATCTGTTGCAGCGCGGCGCGCTCGACTTCGTCGGGCGCCCGGTAGGTTTTGTTCGGCCGCACAAAGTCGCGGAAGTAGCGTACGGCATACGTGACAAGCTTGTCGAGGCGAGGGTGGGTCGCGGGCGAGACGTCCGGCGCGTAGCGGCGCAGAAAGCCCCAGAGCACCTGCGGGTCTTCGCTGTTGGCGACCGCCGCGAGATTGAGCAGCATGCCGAAGGAAATCGCCGTACCGCGACCTTCGTGGCGGAGAATTTCAGGCGCCGGCGGCGCACCGGCATGGATGTGCCAGACGGGGTTGCCGAGACGCTCCTTCCAATCCTGGCGCGGATAGGCGTCGAGCAACGTTAGATAGTCATCGACGGTGCGTGGGATTACATCGAAATAAAGTCGCTTCGCCGCAGTCGGCTTCTGATACATGAACAGCGATAGGCTTTCGGGGCTCGCATAGGTGAGCCATTCGTCGATCGCCAGTCCATTGCCTCTCGATTTCGAGATTTTCTGGCCCTTTTCGTCGAGAAACAGCTCGTAGATGAACCCTTCCGGCGGCACGCCGCCGAGCGCACGCACGATCTCGCCCGAAAGTTTGACCGAGTCGATGAGATCCTTGCCGGCCATCTCGTAATCGACGCCGAGCGCATACCAGCGCATTGCCCAATCGGGCTTCCACTGCAGTTTGGCATGACCGCCGGTAACCGGCGTGACGAACCGCTCGTTGGTTTCCGGATCGCGCCAGGCGATCGCGCCGGCCGCGGCGTCGATCTCCTCGATCGGCACCTGCATGACGATGCCGGTTACGGGATGGATCGGCAGAAACGGCGAATAAGTCGCGGCGCGCTCTTGCCGGAAGCTCGGCAGCATGATCGCCATCACCGTTTCGTAGCGGGCCAGCAGACACAGCAAGGCTGCGTCGAAGCGGCCCGACGTGTAATAGTCGGTCGCCGAGGCAAACTCGTAATCGAAGCCGAATTCGTCGAGAAACCCGCGCAGCCGCGCGTTGTTATGCGCCCCGAAACTCGCATGCGTGCCGAACGGATCGGGGATTTGCGTCAGCGGCTTGCCGAGATGAGCGGCGATCAGCTCTTTGTTGGGAATGTTATCGGGAACTTTGCGCAGCCCATCCATGTCGTCAGAGAATGCGATGAGCCGGGTCTTCACCGCGCCGCCGCTCAGCATTTCGAAGGCGTGACGCACCATGCTGGTGCGCGCGACTTCACCGAACGTGCCGATA
>JASHSW010000212.1 GCA_030038595.1 Methylovirgula sp. | reverse complement strand
GCGGATTTGCGAAAAGCTCGACGAATTGGCGGACATGGAGGTTGCCGTGGTCGTCAATCCGAACAATCCCGACGGCCGGCTCGTGCCGGCCGAGGCTCTTGCCGATCTCGCCAAGCGTGTTGCCAGACACGGCGGATTTCTTGTCGTGGACGAGGCTTTCACCGATTTCCTAGCGCGTGAGGTGAGCTTGATTCCGGTGCTACCGGCGGAAGGCGCAATCGTGCTGCGTTCGTTCGGCAAGACGTTCGGATTGGCGGGCCTCAGGCTCGGGTTCGCGGTCGCCGCGCCGGAGGTTTGCACGAAACTGCGCGCCGCGCTTGGCCCGTGGCCGGTGTCCGGCGCGGCCATTGCGATCGGCCGCAAGGCCTTCGCGGATCGGGCCTGGCTTGCTGCGATCCGTGTCCGTCTTGCCACCGATGCCGTTGAACTCGACGCGATTGTCGCGAAAGCCGGATTTACGCCAGTCGGAGGTACGCCGTTGTTTCGGCTGGTCGAGCACCCGGAGGCTGCCGCAATGTTCGATCGACTGGGTCGGGCTGGGATTTGGGTCCGCCGCTTCGCCAAAAGGCCGGAGTGGCTTCGGTTTTCGCTTTTGAGCGAGACCGGCGCCTTGCGCCGCTTGGCGGCCGCGTTCCGCGGAGAGGCCGCAACGTTGTTCGATATTCCAAACGAAATCGGCTAATATCCGGGACATTAGCCCCGGAGTCGGCATGGGCATCGAAGGTCGCGACAAGATAAAGGCGCTGGAGGCGGGCGCGCTCGCCGTTGCCGGCCAGCTCGGCAAGACCGTGCAGCGGCTGCGCAAGGCCAACAACCTGTCGCTCTCCGAACTCTCCGAACATTCAGGCGTCGCCAAGTCGATCATCAGCCAGATCGAGCGCAACGAGACCAATCCGACGCTCGCCACCATCTGGCGGCTTTCGCAGGCGCTCGACGTGCCGATCGAGGGCGTGCTGCAAGTCAGCGAAGACGAGCCTTTCCTCGAAAAAGCCTCGAAGGGCGACACGCCGATCCTCGTTTCCGACGACGGCAAATGCCATTTGGCCATCATCGGCTGGATCAAGACCGTCGAATGGCTGCAATGGTACGGGTTTTCCGCCGAGCCCGGCGGCCTTCTTGCCTCCGATCCGCATCAGCGCGGTTCGGTCGAATGTCTGTCAATTATCGAGGGCGAACTCGAAGTCGAAGTGGGCGGCGTCGTTGAACACGCCAAAGCGGGAGAGACGCTGCGCTATCGTTGCGACCGGCCGCACGTGATCCGCAATCGCTCCGACAAGACCGCCGCAGCGATGATGGTCTGCATCCTCAGAGCGGCGGCGATGGAATAATTCTTAGCCCCAGAACGCGGGCGCCGGCGGATGGACGAGCGAGCCCTCGTAAA
The DNA here is from genome assembly GCA_030038595.1 of Methylovirgula sp. Classification (GTDB taxonomy): domain Bacteria; phylum Pseudomonadota; class Alphaproteobacteria; order Rhizobiales; family Beijerinckiaceae; genus Methylovirgula. The sequence goes on along the minus strand of JASHSW010000212.1, from coordinate 4,893 downwards.
GGAGACCGTCGGAGCGATCCCTGACGAGCAGCAGCGGCCCATCGAGATCGACGAATTTGGCTTTTCCCGCTAGCAGCAGGGCAGGAGCCACGCCAAGCGAGGTACCGACCATGCTGCCGATAATTATCTCGAGTTCGTGCCGTTGCGCCTCTGCGACGAGGGCCAGCGCTTCGGTCAATCCGCCGGCCTTGTCGAGCTTGACGTTGACCGCATCGTATCGGTCGCGGAGTCCGGCGAGATCGGCGCGGTCCTGACAACTCTCATCGGCGCAAATCGGCACGAGGTGGGCGATCTTTGCCAGGATCGCGTCTTCGCCTGCCGGCAGCGGTTGCTCGATGAGTACGACGCCGTAGCGCGCGCAGGCTTCGAGGTTGGCAGCAAGGTTATCCGCCGACCAGGCTTCGTTCGCATCGGCGATGAGCCGCGCGCCGGGCGCCGCGGCGCGAACCGCCGCGAGTCGCTGCGCATCGCCGACGCCGCCGAGTTTCAGTTTGAGAAGCGACCGGTCGCAAGCCGCCTTCGCGGCCGCCGCCATCACCTCGGGCGCGCCGAGCGAAATCGTGAAGGCGGTGACGACCGCGACCGGCGGTGGAAGACCGGCGAGCGCATAGACGCGAACCTTGCGCCGCTTGGCTTCGAGATCCCAGAACGCGCAATCGAGCGCGTTGCGGGCGGCGCCGCGCGGCATCAAGCTTTGCAAATCGATCCTGCCGGCGCCGGCTTCGAGAGCGGGTCGGACCGATTCGATCGCCGCAAGAACGGATTCGACGCTTTCGCCGTAGCGGCCGTAGGGCACGCATTCGCCGCGGCCGCGCAACCCGTCGGCTTCCAGCGTCGCGACGACGACGCTCGCCTCGGTCTTGGCGCCGCGCGAAATGACAAAGGAGCCGGCGATCGGGAAACGTTCAACGCGGACGCTGAGGCGCGGCATGTGAAAGCCTTGCGTCCCTCGGCGTCAATCGGTGCTGGCGCCGCTGTTGTCGGGATTGCCGGAATTGCGGTGATGATGATGGCGACGCGGCGGCGCGGAATCGGTTGAGTCCGGCGCGGCGGAGGAATCCGTCGAAGCAGTCTCGGCAGGTTTCTTGCCGTTGCCGACCGAATCGAATCCCACTTTGATCGTGTAACTCTCGGCGAAATTGGCCGTCTTGGGCATAGTGAACGGTTCGGTCACCAGGCTGAAAGGCGCCTCCGTCTGACCGTCGGGCACGGTGGTTGGGACCTGATAGAGCTTGCTGACGACGGGCGTACCGTCGCTCAAATTGATGATCGCGACGCGGATCGGCGCGGGATAGGTACCGGGGCTGCCGGCCGGGCCGAGCAAAACCCGGCCGGCGACGCCGATTTTCATGGCCGCTTGATTGCCGTTGATTTGGCAGCCGCGCGCCACATCGTCGATCGAGAATTGATAACGCACGGTTTCGTTCGATTGGTCGGGGCCCGGCGCATAGACCCGGTCGGACGAAGTGCCGTCGAGAACATGAATTTCCGGGCAAAGGATCGGATCGGTGGGCTGCGGCTGCCTGGGCAGAGGTTTGAACTCGACCAGCGCCATCAAATTATTCAACTTGGCCTGCATGGGTTCGTCGACATCGAAACTGCCGGTGTTGCGGCTGCAGCCGACCATTCCGATCGCCAGGACAGCCAGGCCGACGCGCAAGGCGCCCCGACCGGCCGTTCTTGCCCGAGCCGCCAAGTTCCTGCGGGAAGCAATCATCCGAGCGCATTCAGCACCCGCTCGACGCCGTTGCATGTCTCCCGGCTCCAAACTCAATCAATCCGAATAAAGTTGGCTCGACAACCTATAACAGAAATTCTTCGGGTCCCAAGACGGCGGCCCTAGGCGCGTCACGCGTCAAGGCAGAGCGTCAAATCCTTCGCCAAACCCGTTGAGCGCAAGCGGGATTCCGATTCCTTGCTCCGGTGTTTGAAAGATGATGAAGGTCGCATTATGGCCGTTCCTCAGCTCGTCAATGAGCTTGTCCTGCAGCACCACCTCGGCGATGCATCCGGTCGGCAGGCAACGCACAAAACCGGCGCGTCCGATGTCCGTATTGTCGATCTTGAGCCCCAGCCCCGACGGCAGGAGCACCCCGAGCGGCGCAATGACCCGCAGCAGCCGGCCTTTGCCGTCCGCCGTTTTCAGAACGATGACGACGAGATTGATGTTCGGCCGGTCTTCCGCCGCGACGCTTTGCAACAAAGCGCATTGCTCATGCAGGGCCCCCGGCGGCGTTTCGCAGCGCAGCTCCCAATCGCCGTGTTTGGACTTGATCACGCCTTGCGTCGCGCCCGGGCTTGCTGCGCCGCACACAAGAAAGGCGCAGAGGCCGAGAAAGATGGGAAGCCGGGCGATCATCCGGCGATGGGCAGAAAGGTTGGTCATGCGCATTCCTTGCCGTGTAGCCGCCGCAGCGGGCACGCCGCGTTCGCTAGATCGGCAAAGCGCGGCGACATTGCCGCGATCGAATCGAGATCATGACGCAAACCCTCGCATTTCTTAGCGTATCGCGATGCGATTGGAAATGCGCGAGCCGGCGCGAGCGCAAGCCTGCGGCACTTCTGCGTGTGATGCGCGCGGCAGCGCCGCTGCAACGCGAAATCGCGGCTTTTACATGACCTCGCGCGTTTATGCCGCAAGCCGGGCTCGAGAGAGGCGTGTTGCGTGAAACAAATCTTTGTGGTTTGGAACGGGTTAGCCACGAATTGCTCGGCCGCCGCGGCGGAAAGACAATGAATGTGAGCCGTGGCAGGGGAGCGACATGAGATTTCTGCCCAAATCTGGCTGCAGAGCCAAAAACTGCGGCATCGGCTTGGCGCTCGCCGGCGCATGCTCGGCTTTCTATGCCGCTCCCGCATGGGCCGGATTCGGCCATCCCGATCCGGGAGAAATCGGCCTGCAGGAGCCGGTGACCTCGATCGCCCGGGAAATGGTCTTTTTCCACAATGATATTCTGACTCCGATCATCTTCGCGGTCAGCCTGTTCGTCGCCGTGTTGATTCTTTATTGCATCTACCGGTTCAACGAGAAGGCCAATCCGACGCCGTCGGCGCTGACCCACAATACCGGCCTCGAAGTGGCCTGGACGCTGATTCCGGTGCTGATCCTGGTGGTGATCGCGGTTCCCTCTTTCCGGCTGCTCGATCATCAGCTGATCATCCCGGCGACCGACATGACGGTGAAAGTCACCGGCCACCAATGGTATTGGAGCTACGAATATCCGCCCGATCAAGGCGGCGGCTTCAGTTTCGATTCCTATGTCAAGGATCGCGGCGATCTGAAGCCGGGCGACATTGACCTGCTCGCCGTCGACAACGAGGCCGTCGTGCCCGTCAACAAGACAGTGCTCGTGCAGGTGACGTCCTCCGATGTCATTCATGGCTTCACCGTTCCATCCTTCGGCATCCGTATCGATGCCGTGCCCGGCCGCCTCAACGAGACTTGGTTCAAGGCCGATCGGGAAGGCGTCTATTACGGCCAGTGTTCGGAGCTCTGCGGCGAAGATCACGCCGATATGCCGATCGCTTTCCGGGTGGTGAGCCAGGATGAATATACCGCTTGGCTTGCCGCGGCGAAGAAGAAGTTCGCCGCGGCGAAGAGCGCGCCGCTCCACTACGCCGACAACACAATACCCGTCGCGGCCGGAAACTAATCCGTCAGGCCGATTGTTCGACACGCCAACGACACTGCGGGGAAAGAGAGATGGACACGATCGCGACCGCTCATGACGAAGCGCCTGCGCATCCGACGGGATGGCGCCGCTTTCTCTATTCCACCAATCACAAGGACATCGGCACGCTCTATCTCTGCTTCGCGGTCTGCGCCGGGCTCTTCGGCGGCGCCTTGTCGATCGCCATGCGGGCGGAGCTTCAGCAGCCTGGCCTGCAGGTCTTCCCGTTCCTCGCCGAAATTCTCCACGGCGCGCCGCCGGCGCTAGCGACGGACTACGCCAAGAACCTCTACAACGTGTTCGTCACAATGCATGGCCTCACGATGATTTTCTTCGTGATCATGCCGGCGATGATGGGAGGATTCGGCAATTGGATGGTTCCGCTGCTGATCGGTTCTCCCGACATGGCCTTCCCGCGGATGAACAATATTTCGTTCTGGCTGTTGCCGGCTTCCTTCACGTTGTTCTTGACCTCCTTCTTCATGGAAGGCGCTCCCGGCATGAAGGGCTTTGGCGGCGGCTGGGTTCTCTATCCACCCCTGTCGGTGATCGGCTTTCCCGGTCCGGCGATGGATTTCGTCATCCTGTCGATCCATCTCGCCGGCGCCTCCTCGATCCTCGGTGCGATCAATTTCATTACCACAATCTTCAACATGCGCGCGCCGGGCATGACGCTGCATAGAATGCCGCTGTTCGTCTGGTCGGTCCTGGTGACCGCCTTCCTTCTGGTGCTGGCGCTGCCGGTGCTCGCCGGCGCGATTACCATGCTGCTGACCGACCGCAACTTCGGAACAAGCTTCTTCAATCCGAGCCAGGGCGGCGATCCGCTCCTGTTCCTGCACTTGTTCTGGTTCTTCGGCCACCCCGAGGTCTACATCATGATCCTGCCGGGCTTCGGCATGGTCAGCCAAGTCATCTCGACATTCTCCCGCAAGCCCATATTCGGCTATCTCGGCATGGTCTACGCCATGGTGGCGATCGGCATCGTCGGCTTCCTGGTTTGGGCCCACCACATGTTCACGGTTGGCCTGTCGTTGGATACCCAGCGCTATTTCGTCTTCGCGACCATGGTGATCGCGGTGCCGACCGGCGTGAAAGTATTTTCTTGGATCGCCACGATGTGGGGCGGCTCGATCTCGTTCAAGACACCGATGTTGTGGGCGACGGGGTTCATCATTCTTTTCGTCATCGGCGGTGTGACGGGAGTCGTGCTCGCCAATGC
>JASHSW010000211.1 GCA_030038595.1 Methylovirgula sp. | reverse complement strand
CCGCGGCGGCGAAGCATGACGTTGGCGAAGCGGCGACCGCGCATCCTGCTGCGCCGCCGGCCCGGACGGCCCCGCACACCCGCCAAGGTCCTTCGCGCGGCGCGCGAGCTCTTTTCCTGGGAATAGCCGGCTACAGCTGCCAATATTCCCGGTGCGCATACATCAGCGCCTCGGCCTTGGGGGCAATCTCGATCGCTTCGACCGCGCCGATCATCATCAGATGCGTGCCCACGGGTTTGGCTTCGACGAGGCGGCAATCGAAAGCGACGAGCGCCGAGGCGAGCACCGGCGCGCCGGTCGCAAGTGCCGTCCACTCGGTTGCCGCAAACCGCTCTTCCGATTTGAGGCCGGTGCGGCCGGCAAAAATGTCGGAGAGGCGCTGATCGGCGCGGGCCAGCGTGTTGATGCAGAAGATGCCGTTCTCGATGACCTTCGCGGCGCTGCGCGAGTGCTTGTTGATGCAGAACAGCATCATCGGCGGCTGAACGGTAATCGAGGTTACGGCGCTTGCCGTGACTCCGGCGAGCCCCGCCGGGCCGTCCGTAGTCACGATGTGAACCGCCGCGCCGACGCGGCTCATCGCTTCGCGGAATCGCGCCGGGTCGATAGGGAGCGTTGCCGTTTGCGTGTCTTTTTCGGCCAAGCGAGCTTCCAGAATGCCCGATCTCTTTGCGGATACGGGCGCTTGCTGCCCCTTAGATAGCAAAGCGAAGACGATAAACAAAGGCCGCTCGCGCCGTCCGATTTCGCCTTTTGCTTTCGGCGCGGCCGTTCAGTATTGGATCGGGCCTGGCCGCGGGACCGAAGATGAAGCTTTACCTGTCTCTGGTGCTGCTCGTGCTCGCTTCCCCCGCGGCGGCGGAGGCGAGGATCGGCCTCGGCGCACCCCTCACCGGGCCCGACGCGGTCTTCGGTGCCGAGCTTCGCAACGGCGTCGAACAGGCCGTGCTCGACATCAATGCCAAGGGCGGAATTCTCGGCCAGCATTTGGTTCTCGACATCGGCGACGACGCCAGCGATCCGAAGAAGGGTGTTGCGGTTGCCGAGAAATTCGTCGCACAGAAGACGAGTTTCGTCGTCGGTCACTTCAATTCGACCGTCACCCTGCCCGCCTCGGAGATTTATTCCGATCACGGCGTCCTCGACATTACGCCCGCCTCGGTCAATCCGCAGGTGACGGAACGCGGTCTCGATTTGGTGTTTCGAACCTGCGGCCGCGACGACCGGCAGGCGAGCGTCGCGGCAAAATATTTGGCCGCGCAGGGTGCCGAGAAGATCGCCATCCTCCACGATAGGACGACTTACGGCAAGGACCTTGCCGACAAGGCGCGCAAGGCGCTGCTCGATCTCGGCGTCAAGGACGTGCTCTACGACGGCGTCGATAAAGACGCCAGGGATTACTCCGCGATCGTCGCCCGGATCAAAGCATCGGGTGCCGATTTTCTGTATTGGGGCGGCGGCGCGGCCGACGCCGGCCTCATCGTCCGGCAAATGCGCGCGCAGGGAATGAACACCGTGCTGGTCGGCACGGACGCCATCGCCTCGGACGATTTTGCGGCGGCTGGCGGAGAGGCGGTCGAGGGAACGCTTATGACGTTGCCGTCCGATCCGCGCCGGCGGCCGGAAGCGGCGGACGCAGTGCAACGATTCGAAGCGCGCGGCATCGATCCTGAAACCTATACGCTCTACGCCTACGCCGCGGTCGAGGTAATCGAAGACGCCGCCGAGGCGGCCCATTCGCTCGATCCCGCCGCGATGGCCAAAGTCATGCATTCGGGCGCGCCGTTTAAGACCGTCCTCGGCACCATTTCCTACGATTCCCAGGGCGACCGCATCGAACCCGATTACGTCATGTTCGTCTGGAAGAAAGGCGCCGACGGCAAGATGGAATATGACAGGCTCGGGCAATAGCCGCTTAGCCGATGTTGGCGAGCCCCGGAAAGGTCTGCAGAAGCCAAAACGAGAAATTCTGCATAGCGCCGGTGAGAAATCCGATGCCGGTTGCAACCAGCAGGACACCGACGATCCGCTCGACGGCGCCGAAGTGCGCGCGGAATCGTTTGAGGAAGCCGATGAAAACTTCGAGGGCGACCGCGGCAATGAGAAACGGCACGCCGAGCCCGAGCGAATAGACCGCCAGCAGGCCGGCACCGCGCCAAGCGGTCTGTTCCGAAGCCGCGATTGCGAGAATGGCGGCAAGGATTGGCCCGATGCAGGGTGTCCATCCGAACGCGAAGGCAAGCCCCATCACGTAGGCGCCCCAGAGGCCGAGCGGCTTTTCCACTTCGAGGCGCTTTTCGCGGTACAGAAAACCGAGACGGAAGGCGCCGAGGAAATGCAGGCCCATGAGAACGATCGCGATACCCGCGACAAGCGACAGCGCCGCAATATGCGCCCGCAGCACCTGGCCGAAGACGGAAGCCGTCGCGCCGAGCGCCACGAACACGGTGGAGAAGCCGAGTACGAAGAGGACGGCGGCGAGAAAAACGTCGCGCCGCGCCCGCTTCAGGCGTTCATAGGCGACATCCTCGATGGTCGTTCCGGCAATGAAGGTGAGATAGGGCGGCACCAGCGGCAAAACGCAAGGGCTCAAGAACGATAAAAGTCCCGCCCCCGCAGCGGCCGAAAGCGTCACATCGCTGGTCATGGTTACCATCTAGGACGGACCGCGCCAAAAAGGAAATCGACCTTTATTCAATCCTCTGCGACCGGCCGCCGCGCCCGGAAACGGCGCCGACCAACGCTTGCCGCAGCGCATCCGCTAGGCGGCGCTGCGCAGCGATTCGCGGCAAGACATTCTTATAAGGAAATGGTTTATGGAGGGCGCATGCCCTGCCTTTCCGAATCCATCGCAGTGCGCGGCTTTCTCCTTCCAGCCGGAGCGACGCGAAGCATCCCCGCCGAGTTTCCGGCATGAAGGTGCTCATCGCCTTTTTTTTCAATACGATCTGTAATTTCGCGATCGGCCTTCTGGTGGCGAAATTTCTCGGACCGGCGGAATACGGCCGTTTCGCATTGGCGTTCGCCGTGGCGATTGCCGTCCAGGTGGCCTGCTTCGATTGGCTGCGCTTCGGCGCCACCCGCTTCTACTCGGAACGGGCGAGAAGCGAATATCCGGCATTGCGCGCCACGCTCGACACGGGGTTTCTCCTCGTCACGTTCGGCATAGCCGCCGCCGCCTGCCTGCTGCTGTTCTCGGGGATCAGGATCGCTCTATCGAACGGTTTGATCGCGTTGGCGCTCGTCGCGGCAGTTTCGAACGGCATGTTCGATTACAACACCGCGCTGGTGCGGGCCCGTTTTCACGATCGTCTCTATACGCGGCTCATCATCGTCAAAAATATTTTCGCGCTCGTGTTCACCGGCGGCGGCGCATATTGGTTCGGCTCCGCGAAGATGGCTTTGGTCGGCAGCATCATCAGCCTTTCGGGTTCGATCATCACGGCGCGTGCCTCGCTGCACGACGAAGGCAGCGAGCCGCGGCAGGCGAGCTTCGCCGTCGTGAAATCGATCCTTCGCTACAGTCTGCCGATCGTCGCCGCCAACCTGCTCTACCTGGCGATTCCCCTGGCCAACCGCTCGATCGCCGCGATTTTCTATGGATTTTCCGAATCCGGGCAGTTCTCGCTTGCCTACGACATCGGCAACAAAGCGGTGCTGGCCATCGGCTCGACGCTCGACGTGGTGCTTTTCCAGATCGCCATCGCCATCAACGAACGCGAGGGGGCGCACAAAGCCAGCAGCCAGATCGCCCGCAACATGGCTACCGTCTTTGCCGTCGTCCTGCCGGCCTGCACCGGAATCTGGCTGATCCTTCCCTCGCTCCAGGCGGTGATCGTACCGCATGCCTATCGTGGCCCGTTCGGTCGCCTGTTGACCTTGATGATGGCGGGTTTCTTTTGCTCCGCACTCATTCAATTCGGCGTCAATCCGATCTTTCAGATCGCCAAAAGAACAGCGCCTTTGGTCGGTGCCGCTCTGTTCGGCTGTATTGTCGACGCGGTGCTGCTCTTGGTTTTGCCGCGCGGCAATAACGCTTCGAGCCTCGCGGTCGCGCAGACCGGCGCCTATGTCGCGTCGTTTTGCATGCTCGTCTGCCTGGCGAGCTTTTGGAAGCCGCAATGGCCGCGGCCGCGCGACCTCGCCTTGGCGGCGCTCGGAACGGCGGCGATGGCAGCCGTCCTTCTGCCGTTGCGCGACCGCGATCCGGGCATGCTCACGTTGGCCGAACAGGTCTTGGGCGGTATGGCGGTCTATGGATTGTTCGTCGTCTGCTGTGACGTGGCCAACATCCGGTCGATCTTAGTTACCAGGCTGCGGCCGATTGTGGCGCGGTTCGCTGCGCAGTAAGTGGGCGCAGGCCGGCCAGCGCGCCGCACCGTCGGCGGCGCCAGCGAACGGATCGCCGGCGTGCCGTTGGCTTCGCCATCTGCCGCTTCTTTCGAGGGCAGGAGCCGAACGAGCGATCACCTTAGGTGAGATCGCTCCCCGGTCGGCTTTTTACCTCGCCGCGACGCAAGCGTCTTTCAGCGTCTGCGTCCCCGCCGGCTGGAACGCCGCGATTTCCGTGCCGCCTTCTTTGCCGGTCTTTTTGCCGCTGTCTTGCGCGCCGTGCGTTTTTTCATCGCCTTGCGTGCCGGCTTACGTGCCGTCTTTTTGGCGGCGCCCTTCCGCGCCGTCTT
>JASHSW010000210.1 GCA_030038595.1 Methylovirgula sp. | reverse complement strand
AGCATCGAAGGCTTGGCGCGCGCTTGCGCGACTTTCTCGGGGTTGGCGGCGATGATCGCATCGACCGCCGCCTCGATCGCCCCGACGTCGGTGACCTGTCTCATGCCGCGCGCCTCGACGATGGCGCGAGGATCGGCATCCTTCTCCTCCCCAATGAGGAGCAACAGCAGATCCTTGGCGATCTTGCCGGAGATCGTGCCTTCGGCGATGAGATCGACGAGCCCAGCGATCTGCGCGGGCTTCAGATGCGTCTGCGGCACGGAGAGGCCGACCGAGTTGGCGTAGGCCGCGACGTCGCCGCTGATCCAATTGGCGACCGCCTTCGGATCGCGGCGCTTGTCGGCGTATGCGACGACTGCTTCGAAATAATCGGCCGTTTCCTTATCGGCAACGAGTACGCCGGCGTCGTAGGGCGGCAGGCCATATGCAGTGATGAACCGCGCCTTCTTGGCGTCCGGCAATTCGGGAAGCTCGGCGGCGAGCCGCTCGACATAGGTCTGATCGAGCTCGAGCGGCAGAAGATCCGGATCGGGAAAATAGCGGTAGTCGTGCGCCTCTTCCTTGGAGCGCATCGAGCGCGTCTCGCCGCGGACCGGATCGAAAAGCCGCGTTTCCTGATCAATCGTACCGCCGTCCTCGAGAACGCCGATCTGCCGGCGCGCCTCGGCCTCGATCGCCTGGCCGATGAAGCGGATGGAATTGACGTTCTTGATCTCGCAGCGGGTGCCCAGAGGCCCGCCCGGCCGCCGCACCGAGACGTTGATGTCGGCGCGCAGCGAGCCTTCCTCCATATTGCCGTCGCACGTGCCGAGATAGCGCAGGATTGTCCGGAGCTTCGCCACATAGGCTTTGGCCTCCTCGGCGGAGCGCATATCGGGCTTCGAGACGATCTCCATCAGGCCCACGCCGGAGCGGTTGAGGTCGACGAAGGACTCGGTCGCCGACTGGTCGTGCAGCGATTTGCCGGCGTCTTGTTCGAGGTGAAGCCGTTCGATCCCGACCTCGATCCGCTCGCTGGGAGATACGTCCACGACAACGATCCCCTCGCCCCCCAGCGGATCCTTGTATTGCGAGATCTGGTAACCCTGCGGCAGATCCGGGTAGAAATAGTTTTTGCGATCGAAATGCGAGCGCAAATTGATCTTGGCCTTGAGGCCGAGCCCGCTGCGTACCGCCTGGGCCACGCATTCGGCATTGATGACCGGCAGCATGCCGGGCATGGCGGCATCGACCAGCGAAACGTGCGCATTGGGCTCGCCGCCGAATTCTGCCGAGGCGCCGGAGAAAAGCTTGGCCTTGGAGATGACCTGGGCGTGGACTTCCATGCCGATCACGATTTCCCAATCGCCGGTCGCGCCGTGGATGAACTTCGAGGGTTTCGCGTGGGAGGTCATAGCCTGCTCTGCACTATTGAGTGGTCGAAATACCTTCGAGCCAGAGGGCATGGTCCGCGGTCAGGTCGAGATAGCAGTCGTCGATGAGGACATAGGCGCCGGTGCCGCCTTCCATCGGCAAGCCCGTGACATCGCATTGCTTGTCGCGGAAGGTGAGCCAGGCGCGTTCTGCATCGCGGATGAGGTCGGCGCCCTTGACCTTCCTGCCGTCGCGCTCCGCGTCGGTGTCGCCGTTCTGATCGAGGAAAGCCTTATAGGCTTTGTTGAGCCGCTCGTCCCACACGGCCATTTCGCGGTTGGAACACTCCCTCATACCGAGGGTCGATTGGCCGTCGGGACTATCTAGGCAAGGCTTCTGCACCGCGCCGATGCAGCTTTCGGGCAAAGCCTTCGTCTTCCGTGCGTCGGCGAGACATTTGTCGATCACTGCGCGGTCCGCGGCGGTTGGTGCATCCTGCGCATAGACGATGCCCGCGCCAACAACGGCCAACATCAAAGAGAGGATCAGCCGAGGGCCGGCGCGCATCATGAGAGCCACCATTTCGGCGGCAGCGTAATTGTCGGGGCCGATGTTTCGATGACGGAGGCCAGTGAAAACAAAGTCTCTTCATCGAAAGCCCGCCCGATCAGCTGCAACGCGAGCGGCAGGCCTTCCGAAGAAATACCCGCCGGCACGGCGATGCCCGGCAAGCCCGCCATGTTCACCGTCACCGTGAATACGTCGTTTAAATACATCTCGACCGGATCGCCGGACCCTTTTTCCCCTAAGCCAAAGGCGGCCGACGGCGTTGCCGGCGTCAAGATCGCGTCGACGCCTCGCGCGAAGACCGTCTCGAAGTCGCGCTTGATGAGCGTCCTGATCTTCTGCGCCCGCACATAATAAGCATCGTAGTAGCCGGCCGAAAGCACGTAGGTGCCGATCATGATCCGGCGGCGGACCTCCTTGCCGAAACCCGCCGCGCGGGTCTTCTCGTAAAGATCGATCACGTCCTTGCCCGGAACGCGCAGCCCGTAGCGCACGCCGTCGTAGCGGGCGAGATTGGAGGAGGCTTCGGCCGGCGCCACAATATAATAAGCAGGCAGGGCATAGCGGGTATGGGGCAGCGAGATCTCGACGATCTTGGCGCCGGCCGCTTTCAGCCAGGCGACGCCTTCGCTCCATAGCCGATCGATCTCGGCCGGCATTGCGTCGAGCCGATATTCCTTCGGAATGCCGATCGTCTTGCCCCTGACCGAGGTGCCAACGGCGGCCGCATAGTCGGGAACCGGCCGATCGACGCAGGTCGCATCCTTTGCGTCGTGGCCGGCCATCGAGCGGAGCAGGATCGCCGCATCGCGCACATTGCGGGCGATCGGGCCCGCCTGATCGAGCGAGGAGGCAAACGCCACGATCCCCCAGCGCGAGCAGCGCCCGTAGGTCGGCTTGACGCCCACCGTGCCCGTAAACGCGGCAGGTTGACGGATCGAGCCGCCCGTATCCGTCGCCGTGGCTGCGTAGCAGAGCCGCGCCGCGACCGCCGCCGCCGAGCCGCCCGATGAGCCGCCGGGAACGAGCTTGACGTTCGAACCCCGCCGCCGCCAAGGCGAGAGCACCGGTCCGAAGTAGGAGGTCTCGTTCGACGAGCCCATCGCGAATTCGTCGAGGTTGAGCTTGCCGAGCATCACCGCGCCGTCGCGCCAGAGATTCGCGGTAACCGTCGATTCGTAGGTCGGCACGAAATTTTCGAGGATGTGGCTTCCCGCCGTCGTCTTGACGCCTAGGGTGCAGTAAAGATCCTTGATGCCGAGCGGAATTCCTTCAAGCGGCCGGGCTTCGCCGCGTCTCAGCCTGGCGTCTGATTGCTCCGCCATGGCAAGCGCCCGTTCCGGCGTCTCGCTGATGAAGCAATTGAGCCAGCGCGCCGCCTCTATCGCCGCAACATGTGCCGCGGCGAGCTCGACGGCCGACAGGCTTCTCTTCGCCAGCGCGTCGCGCGCCGCGGCGAGGCTCAATTCGGTGAGTTCGGTCAATTCGCTGCTCTCACTCGCCGCTATTCCACGACCTTCGGCACGACGAAATAATGGTCTTCGGCGGCGGGCGCGTTGGCGACGATCTCATCGGCGATGCCGCCGTCGGTCACCACATCGGGGCGCTCTTTCATGCGCATCGGCATGACCGAAGTCATCGGCTCGACGCTGTCGACGGCGACTCCGGCGAGCTCTTCGACAAAGGCGAGAATGGCATTGAGCTCGCCGGCAAGATCCGGCACCTCCGCCTCCTCAAGTTTGATGCGGGCAAGATGGGCGATACGGCGCACGGTCGCCTGATCGACGGGCATGGGAACTCCGAACGCTTGCGGCAGGCGAGCCTATACATCCGCACAGCGGGGAGAGCAATGCGAGGTCCCGAAGGTCAAAGCTCCAGGGTTTGGCCGATTTTCGGGACGATCGCCTTCGGTTTTGCGCCGAGCGCCGCGACGAATTCGCTCGGATCCTGCGCGAGCAGATCGAACGTGCCGTAATGGCAGGGCACCACCGTCTCGAAATCGAAGTAGCGTTTGACCGCTTCGGCCGCCGTTCGGCCCCCCATGGTGAACCGGTCGCCGACCGGCACGAGCCCGATCCTCGGATGATGCAGCTCGTTGATCAACGCCATGTCCGAGAAGATATCGGTATCGCCCATATGATAGAGCGTCGGCCCGCGACGGGGCGTAACGACGATGCCGAACGGGTTGCCGAGATAGACGGGTTGGCCGTCGACGATCGTGCTCGATGAATGCAGCGCCGGCGTAATGCTCACGCTAAAATCGCCGCAGTCAATGGTCCCGCCGGTATTGCCGGGATTGATCTTGGCAACGCCCTGCGCCGCGAGATACATGCAGACCTCGAAACTGGCGAGCAGCTCGGCGCCGCTCGCCTTGGCGATCGCGACGCTGTCCCCGACGTGGTCGTCGTGGCCGTGAGTCAAAAGAATGTGGGTGGAACCGGCGGTAGCGGCGGCAAAATCGAGGTTGAATTTTGGATTGCCGCGCAGGAACGGATCGATGAGGATGATCGCGGCACCGGTTTCGATGCGAAAGGCCGAATGGCCGAGCCAGGTGAGTTTCATGGTGCTCCTCAGCTTACGCGCCGGAAAGATGACGAGAAAAGCCCGTGGCGACAAGTGCCTCTTGCTGCAGGCGGGCGCATGAGCCCCTCGCCGGTCCGGATCGAGGACCTTGCCGGGCGTTTTACGGGTACGCAGAGGCTGATGGGCATCGATCTCGGCACCAAGACCATCGGTCTTGCGCTGTCCGACGTCGGGCGCCGGTTGGCGACGCCGATGGAAACGCTGCCGCGCGGCAGATTTTCGGTCGATGCGGCGAAGCTGCTGGCGCGCGCCAAACAATTCGACGTCGCCGCCTTCGTCGTCGGCCTACCCCTCAATATGGACGGAAGCGAGGGTCGGCGCGCCCAGGCGACGCGCGCTTTCGTGCGCAATCTCGGCGTGCTTTCGCCGATCCCCTGCGTCTTGTGGGATGAAAGACTTTCGACTGCCGCGGTGCATCGCGCGCTCATCGCGCAGGACGTCTCGCGCGCCAAACGCGCCGCGGTGATCGACCGGATGGCCGCCGCCTATATCTTGCAGGGCGGACTCGACCGGCTCAACCGACTGAACCCATAGTGCCGCAATGGCTTAATGGCGCTGTTTCCGACACCCGGGAAGTTTTGCCAATGGTATCCGGAAATCATTGTCATTGCTGGCCTAATTCGCACCCCCTAGCCTTTCGATGGTGCAGGGGGAAGGGTGCAAAACCCTTGGGGTAGCGGCTTCTCGCCGCTTCTTTCCCGCTGGCCAAACGGGGGAGAGGTGGGGTGAAACGCTGGCAGCTCTTATTGACGACATCGATTCTGGCGATCAGTTGCGCCGGCCAAGCCATGGCGCAAAGCGCGACTCCGACTGCCGCGCAGGGCGAGCAGAACCAACCCGTGACGCTGACGCCGTCGGCAGCAGCTGCGGGGGCCGCGAGCGGCGCCCTTCCCACCATCGAAGTCGTCGCGACGACGCCGCTCGGAGCCGGTGCCAACGCATTGGACGTTCCGAGTGAGACGCAATCCATGTCGGGCGAAGAAATCGAGAATTTGAGTCAGACCACGCTCCAGGATGCTCTGGCGCGGCGGACGCCCGGCGTTTCGGTCACCGACGAGATCGGCAGCCCGCTCTCGGAATCCGTCGATTTCCGCGGCGAGACCGCCACTCCCGTTCCGGGCACGCCGGAAGGCCTTGCCGTCTATATGAACGGCGTGCGCATCAACGAGTCCTACGGCGACGTGGTC
>JASHSW010000209.1 GCA_030038595.1 Methylovirgula sp. | reverse complement strand
GGCGGTCTGGTGTTCTACGGCAGCCTTGGCGGCGACTTCCGCGCCGTCGATCGCGACACCGGCAAGATCCTCTGGCAGCGCAAGCTCGGCTCGGGCATCATCGGCAACCCGATCACCTACAAGGTGAACGGCGTGCAGTACGTGTCCGTTCTGTCGGGCATCGGCGGCTGGATCGGCCTACCGGTCACCGCCGGCCTCGATCTCAACGACAAGTTCGGTGCGATCGGCGCCACTGCGATGACCAAGGCCACTGGCCTTGCCATGATCCCGCAAGGTGGAATGCTTTCTACCTTCCGCGTCTACCAGTAAGGGTATATATAACGGCATGCCCTGTTGACGCCCGAGCCTCCGGCTCGGGCGTCAATTAGTTTTTCCAACTAAGGCCACGTTCAGGCCATCAGATTACGTCGCCCAAATGAGTCTCCCTCCGCTGAAGAGCGCCAAAACGGCGCTCGCGTTCTTGGTAATCGGTACAGCGTGCGCTTTCGCCATCCCCTGCTCGGCGCAGGACGCGACGCCGCAACAAGATACGCCGCAGCAGAGCACGATTCAGCAAGAGAACATGGCTAGGGAAGACAAGGCGCTCGCAAATGCGTTGCGCAAGATCGATTCCTATCAGCCGCTAACCGCCGGCGATCGTGCCGCCCTCAAGGCCGCGGCGCGGCGGATGACGTTGCCGGCGCTTCGGGTGTGCGCCGATCCTGGCGACATGCCGATCTCGAACGATCATCAGGAAGGCTACTGGAACAAGATCCTCGACATCCTCGCCAAGGCGATGAACACGCACGTCGAATATTACTGGCGGCCGTATATCGAGCGCGGCATGCTGCGGGAGACCTTCGGAAACGATAAATGCGACGTGCTTGTCGACCTGCCGATGGATTACGATGGCGTCGTCATGTCCGAGCCCGTCTACAAGACGACCTTCGTCTTCGCTTACCGGAGCGACCGCAACTACAACATCAAGAATCTCGACGATCCGCTGCTCAAAAAGCTAAAGATCGGCGTTTATCAGGTCTCGGCGGTCCGTCAGGTGCTGGCGCAGCACGGCATCAAAGACAGCGTCATAATCCACCCAGTCACTCATGACGCCGATATCAATCCGCAGGACCAACCGTCATACCAGGTTCAGGAAGTGATCGACGGCAAACTCGATATCGCGGCCGTATGGGGTCCTTTCGCTGGCTATTACAAGGCAATGAAGAACGCGCCGATCACGCTCCAGCCGGTCAATCTGATGGAAAACGATTTTCCGCTTGAATTCGAGCTCGGGCTCGGCGTTCAGCCGCAGGAGCGCGTCCTCAAATACAAGATCGATCTGGCGCTCAATGACACGCAGGCGCAGATCGAGAAAGTTCTTCATGATTACGGCGTGCCGCTGGTGAAATGCAGCGACTGCGTCGTCGAAGGCGACCTGCCGGCGCATGGCGACTATACCCAGCCGCTGCCGGTGCCGGCCGCCGATAACAAACCTTCGGTGAGCTTGCAGCAACTCAAGGAATGGCTCGCAGCAGGAGCCGACGTCAATGAGGAATTGGATGACGCGGTGCTCGCCTCGGATATGCAGCGGGTCAAGTTCCTCATTGACAAGGGCGCGGATGTCAACAAACGCGACGAGCAAGGCGATGCGCCGCTCAACATCGCGGCGCTGCAGAGAGATCCGGATCTCGTCAAATATCTCCTCGATCATCATGCCGATGCCAACCCGCGCGGCAGCGACGGGATGACTCCAGTGCTCGAAGCCGTTATGCAGGACGATGTGCCTACCCTGCAGGTACTGGCGGCGCACGGAGCCGATCTGGAGAGCCGGACTTCGGAAGGGGCAACGCCGCTTGCCTTCGCGATTTCCGAAGACGACATGAAAGCAGCCTTGGCGCTGATCGACGCCGGCGCACCGGTCAATACAAAAAGCACCAAGCTTGGGTTGACGCCATTGATGGTGGCCGCAGGCAGGGAGCCGTATGAAGTTTCAATTTCCGGCCAACGGCACGAGCTGGAACATCAAACCCTCGATCCCCATTACCCCGATGCGTTGCAAGTTGCGCGTACGTTGATCGCGCACGGCGCGGACGTGAACGCGGTGAGCGATTCGGGGGTGACAGCATTGATGTTGGCGGCCGCGCACGGCAATACGCCGATCGTAGGGTTGCTTCTCCAGTCGGGAGCCGACGCCAGCAAGAAGTCGCCGGACGGCAAGACGGCACTCGACATGGCCATTCAAAACGGCAATGATACCGTCGTCAGCCTCATACGGCTGATGCAGCAGGCCAGCGGCAAATGACAGGGGGAGGGATATTTTCCGCGCGGCCAGCCTGGCGTCGCGCCGAGCGGATAGCAGATCGGTCATTTGCACAGCAAAACCAGGTGCTTAAGCCTAAGTACCGCAGTGCGGCCGAGGGCTGCCTGCGGTGAAATATTGTCAGGGCCTGCGAGGCAGGAGGAGGGAGGGGTTATGGTGATGAGCGTACGCAAGGTTGTCCTGAGTCTCGGCCTCGCCGTTGGAGCGACGTTGGCGATCGGTGCCCATGCGCAGAATGCAGCGTCGGGGCCGGGGAGCGCGCCGCCATTGCCTGTACAGAAAAACTCCTGTCACTTGCAGGGCGGCGCACTCGTGTGCGAGGGGGCGGCAACGGCTGAAGTGGCGGGTGCGGCGGGTACGCCGCTCGCAATGGCCCAAAAGACGAAGGTCGGCACGCTCGTAAATCCCTACCAGGCCAAAGAAGATGCCCATGATCAGGCGCTCGCCGATGAGGGGCACAAACTGTTCGAAGGGTTTGGCTGTCCTGGTTGTCACGGCGACGGCGGCGGCGGCGGCATGTGTCCGCCGATCACCAACGGGGTGTGGATCTATGGCGACGCCGACGACACATTGTTCCGTCTCGTAGCGCTCGGCTCCGTCGATTTGCAGAAGGAAGGCTTCTCGAGAAAAGCGATCGAAAACATCGTCGCTCCAATGCCCTCGTTCGGCACGATCATCACCAAGCCAGACGATCTTTGGAAAGTCATCAGCTGGGTCAAGATTCAGGCGTATGAAAATACCCATAAGAAGTGAACCTGCTGACGGTCGCCTGAACTAAATTGTCGACGGGGGCGATCTGAAGCGGAGAGGCTGGTGAAGGTTGAGTCGGATATGGCCGGCCATCGGCCGTGGAGGCGTCCCTTCCGGAGTTCGCCAATACGCTGGCGCGGCTGGGCCGGTACATTTCCGGTGCTGCTGCTGGGCGGGTTCGTTGCGTTCAGCGGCAGCATCAGTTCCGGCGCGGCGCAGCCTCCTTCTGCCGCACCGCAAGCAGCCGCCGCCCCGGCCCAGCCGGCGCCGTTGCAAGTGAATATTCTCTACCTCAGTCGACAGTACATCGAACCGCCGCCGCTTTCCCTGACGCAAAAAATCGTCACCGACGAGGGAATACAGGGAGCCCGGATCGGAGTTGCCGACACCAATAAAACGGGCCGATTTCTCAATCAGAATTATCATCTTTCCGAGATGATTCTTAGTCTCGGTGATGATTTCAAGGCCAAGGCCAAAGCGGCGCTCGACTCCGGCCAGAAATTCATCATCGCCGATCTGGAAAAGCCCGATCTGCTGACGCTCGCCGACATGCCGGAAGCGAAGGACGCAATCATCTTCGATGTCCGCACCAGCGACGACAGTTTGCGCCAGGAAGATTGTCGCTCGAACGTGTTCCACATCCTGCCAAGCTGGGCGATGCGCACCGATGCGCTCGGACAATATCTCGTTTGGAAGAAATGGACGCGCTGGCTGCTTGTGACCGGCAAAAACCCCGCCGATTTGGGATATGCGGCGGCCGTGAAACGTGCGGCCGCGCGGCTGGGCGCGAAGATCGTTGACGAACGCACCTACACCTATGCGGCGGGCTCGCGGCGGACCGACACCGGCCACCAACAGGTTCAGGAGCAGATGCCGTTGCTCACCCAAAGCGCTCCGCCGTACGATGTCGTCGTCGTCGCGGACGAGAGCGAAACGTTCGGCGATTATCTCCCTTATCGCACCTGGGACCCGAGACCGGTCGTCGGAACCCAGGGCCTCTACGCCGTTGCCTGGGCCAGGCCCTTCGAGGAATATGGCGGAACGCAGTTGCAGCATCGTTTCGAACGGGAGGTCGGCCGGATCATGACCGAGCGCGATTATTCCGCCTGGCTCGCCATTCGTTCTTTGGGCGAAACCATCATACACATCAACTCCGTAAAGCCGGCGGACGTCCGCGCTTATTTGCTATCCGACCGATTCGGCGTCGACGGCTACAAGGGCGAGGCGATGACCTTCAGGACCTGGGATCTGCAATTGCGGCAACCGGTACTGCTCGTGGATCCGACCGAACTCATCTCGATCTCGCCGCAGCAAGGGTTTCTTCACCCTAAATATCTGACCGATTCGCTCGGCTACGATCAGCCCGAGACGAAATGTCGACTGAACAAATGATTCGATAGAGCCAAGCGATGAGTACCACGCGCCGCGCTGTTCTGCTTTTGATGTCGGCCTCCCTGGCTCCGTTGCTTACCGGAGTCTCGTTTGGGCAGGCGAAAGATTATTTGATCTTCGTCACCAACGAAAAGGATGACACCGTTACGGTCATCGATGGCGTGAGTTTGAAGCCGGTGAAGACGATCCCAGTCGGGCACAGGCCGCGCGGCATCATCATCACGCCGGATAAAAAGGATATCGTCGTCTGCCTTGGAGACGATGCCCAGCTCGCCGTGATCGACGCCTATGCGCTGAAGGTGACGCGCCTGCTCGATTCGGGGCCGGATCCCGAGCTTCTCAACATTTCCCCCGACGGCAAGACGCTGTACATCGCCAACGAGGACGACAGCGAGGTCACCATCATGGATTACCAGACCGGCAAGACCACGCAGGAGATACCGATTGGCGTCGAGCCGGAAGGCATGGCGGTAAGCCCCGACGGGGGCATGGTGGTCGCGACTTCGGAATCGACCAGCATGGCGCATTTCATCGACGCCAAGAACTATAAGGTCGTGGCGAATATCCTGGTCGATTCGCGCCCGAGATATGCGGAGTTCACCGCCGACGGCTCGCAGGTCTGGGTGTCATCCGAGGTTGGCGGAACGGTCACGGTGATCGATGCCAAAACCCGCAAGATCCTTAAGGTCATCGGATTCGAAATCCCCGGCGTGCGCCCTGAATTGATCGGACCGGTGGGCATCAATTTCACCAAGGACGGCAAACGCGTCTTCATCTGCCTCGGCAAGGCGAACCGATTGGCGGTGATCGACACCGCCACCTACAAGGTGATCGATTATATCCTGGTCGGCCAGCGCCCCTGGCATGCGGCGCTGAGTCCGGACGGTTCGAAGCTTTATTCCGCCAACGGGCTCACCAACGACATAACCGAGGTCGATGTGGCCTCTCTGAAGGCGGAGAAATCCGTGCCGGTCGGTCGCCTGCCTTGGGGCGTCGT
>JASHSW010000208.1 GCA_030038595.1 Methylovirgula sp. | reverse complement strand
CACCCGCAAAGGCGGCGGCGAAATCGTCGCCCTGTTGAAGACGGGATCGGCATTTTATGCGCCCGCCGCCGCGGCGATCGCCATGGCGCAATCCTATTTGCGCGACGAGCGCCGGGTGCTGCCCTGTGCCGCGAAGCTTAACGGCGAATATGGCGTCAAAGATCTTTATGTCGGCGTCCCCGTCGTGATCGGCGCAGGCGGCGTCGAGAGAATCGTCGAGGTTGCTCTCGATCCCGACGAACGGCGGATGTTTGAGAAATCGGTAGCTTCGGTGCAGAGCCTCGTCGAGGCCTGCAAGACCATCAATGCGGCCTTTGCTGCTTGAGCGGCACATAACCGGCATCTTCCGCATCGGCGCGCGACAGAAAGCGAACGATGAACATTCACGAATATCAAGCGAAAGCGATTCTACGGGAATTCGGGATTCCCGTCGCCGCGGGCATGGCTGTGGAAAATCCGGCCGCGGCGGGCAAGGCCGCCGCCGCGCTTCCCGGTCCGGTCTTCGTGGTGAAGGCGCAAATTCATGCCGGCGGCCGCGGCAAAGGCAAGTTCAAGGAACCGGAAGCCGGCGTCGGCGGGGGCGTCCGCTTGGCGCGTTCGCGTCAAGAGGTCGAAGCTCATGCGCGCCAGATGCTTGGCCGCACGCTGGTCACCGTTCAAACCGGGCCGGCCGGCAAACAGGTCAACCGCCTCTACATCGAGGACGGCTCGGCAATCGACAAGGAATTCTATCTCGCCGCGCTCGTCGATCGGCAGACGAGCCGCGTCGCCTTCGTCGCCTCCACGCAAGGCGGCGTTTCCATCGAAGAAGTCGCCCAACGTTCGCCGGAGAAGATCGTGAGCTTTTCGATCGATCCGGCGACCGGCGTCATGCCGCATCATGGCAGGGCGCTCGCCGCGGCTCTCGGACTTTCCGGCGAAGTCGCCAAACAGGCCGAGATACTCGCGAGCCGGATTTACGCGGCGTTCGTCGAAAAGGACATGGCGCTGCTCGAAATCAATCCGCTTGTCCTCGGCAAGGACGGCCGCATTGAATGTCTCGACGCCAAGATCGGCTTCGACGACAATGCCGTCTTCCGCCATCCGGAGATCGCCGCGCTGCGCGACGAGACCGAGGAAGACGCCAAAGAGATCGAGGCGTCGAGGCACGATCTCTCCTATATCGCGCTCGATGGGACGATCGGCTGCATGGTCAATGGGGCCGGCCTGGCGATGGCCACCATGGACATCATCAAGCTCTACGGCGCGGAGCCGGCAAATTTTCTCGACGTGGGCGGCGGCGCGACGACGGAGAAAGTGACTGCGGCTTTCAAGATCATCACCGCCGATCCGAATGTCAAAGGCATCCTCGTCAACATCTTCGGCGGCATCATGAAATGCGACGTAATCGCCGAAGGCGTCATCGCCGCGGTCAAGGAAGTGGGCCTTAAAGTGCCGCTCGTCGTGCGACTCGAAGGCACCAACGTCGAACGCGGCAAGGCGATCATCGCCGCCTCGGCGCTCAATGTTATCGCCGCCGACGATCTCGACGATGCCGCGCAAAAGATCGTCGCCGCCGTCAAAAAAGGGTGAACCGTGGCAATCCTCATTGACCAGCAGACGAAAGTCATCTGCCAGGGGTTCACCGGCAAGACCGCCACGTTCCATTCCGAGCAGGCGCTCGCCTACGGGACGCGGCTCGTTGGCGGCGTCTCGCCGGGCAAAGGCGGCTCGACACATCTGGGTCTGCCGGTCTTCGATACGGTCGCTGCGGCGCGCGATGCGACCGGCGCCGACGCAAGCGTCGTCTACGTTCCGCCGGCTGGCGCGGCGGATGCCATCTGCGAGGCAATCGACGCCGAGATCCCGCTCATCGTATGCATCACCGAAGGCATCCCCGTCCTCGACATGGTGCAAGTCAAGCGGGCGCTTGTCGGCTCCGGCTCAAGGCTCATCGGCCCGAATTGCCCGGGGGTGGTCACCGCCGGGCAGAGCAAGATCGGCATCATGCCGGGCAATATTTTCTTATCCGGCTCGGTCGGCATCGTGTCGCGCTCGGGGACGCTTACCTACGAAGCGGTGTTCCAAACGAGCCGCGAAGGCCTTGGGCAGAGTACCGCGGTCGGAATCGGCGGCGATCCCGTGAAAGGCACGGAATTCGTCGACGTGCTGGAGCTTCTTCTCGCCGACAGCAAGACGCAATCGATCATCATGATCGGCGAGATCGGCGGCCGCGCCGAAGAAGATGCGGCACTGTTTTTGCGCGACGAGCGGCGCCGCGGCCGCGCCAAGCCGGTGGTCGGCTTCATCGCCGGACGCACCGCGCCGCCAGGGCGCCGGATGGGCCACGCCGGGGCGATCGTTTCGGGTGGCAAAGGAGGCGCCGAAGCCAAGATTGCCGCCCTCAAAGAGGCAGGAATCGAAGTTTCGCCTTCGCCTGCGAGGCTCGGCAAAACGCTTGTCGAGATTTTGAAGACATGAATGCGTCGATCGGCAGAAAAGGGTTAATCGCCCAACGAGGGGACGTGAAGAGCGCGCCGGGCACGCCTATATCGGGGGTGGACTCGGAGAATGGGATGGCGCGCCGAGACGGCAGCAGCGGGCAGAATGGTTCGGGCGGCGCGGCGGCCCCGCGCTCCGCGGCGAACGATTCCTTCGCGCTGACGTCGTTCCTCTACGCTACCAACGCCGCCTACGCGGAAGAGCTTTACGAACGCTATGTTCGCGACCCCGCTTCGATCGCCCCGGGATGGCGGGAATTCTTCGCCTCCCTGCGGGAAGATCGGGCGGTGGTCGAAAAGAGCGTCGAAGGCCCCGCTTGGAAGGGGCGCGACGAAACGGCAACCGCCGGCGACGAATTGATCGCCGCCTTCGACGGCGATTGGGGCGCCGTCGAGACGGCGCTCGGCGAGAAGATCAAATCCGAACTCGGCGGCCATTCGGCCACGGAATTGCAACAGGCAACGCGCGATTCCGTGCGCGCCATCATGATGATCCGCGCCTATCGCATGCGCGGGCATCTGCACGCCAACTTGGATCCGCTCGGGCTGCAGGCGCCCAAGGATCCCGAGTCGCTGCATCCCGCCAATTTCGGATTTTCGGAAACCGATTATATGCGCCCGATCTTCATCGATGGGGTGCTCGGCTTGCGGTATGCCACCGTGCCGGAGATGTTGGCGATCCTGAAGCGAACCTACTGCGGCACGATCGGCTACGAATTCATGCACATTTCCGATCCGGCGGAGAAGTCCTGGTTCCAGGCGCGGATCGAGGGTCCGGGAAAAGAGATCCAGTTCACCCGCGAGGGCAAGCGCGCGATCCTCAACAAACTCATCGAGGCCGAAGGTTTCGAAAAATTCATCGATCTCAAGTTCACCGGCACCAAGCGCTTCGGCCTCGATGGCGGAGAATCGATGGTTCCGGCGCTCGAGCAGATCATCAAGCGCGGCGGAGCGCTCGGCGTGAAGGAGATCGTGCTCGGCATGGCGCATCGCGGTCGGCTCAACGTGCTCTCGCAAGTGATGGGCAAGCCGCACCGCGCCATTTTCCACGAGTTCAAGGGAGGCTCGTTCACGCCCGACGACGTCGAAGGTTCGGGCGACGTCAAATATCACCTCGGCGCATCCTCCGACCGCGAGTTCGACGGCAAAAGCGTGCATCTATCGTTGACCGCCAACCCGTCGCATCTTGAAATCGTCGATCCCGTCGTGCTCGGCAAAGTGCGCGCCAAGCAGGATCAGCACGATGATTTCGTCGAGCGCAGCAAAGTCCTGCCGCTGCTCATCCATGGCGATGCGGCCTTCGCCGGCCAGGGCGTGGTCGCCGAATGTTTTGGCCTCTCCGGCTTGAAGGGGCATCGCACCGGTGGCTCGATCCATTTCATCATCAACAACCAGATCGGTTTCACGACCTATCCGCGCTATTCGCGCTCTTCGCCGTATCCCTCCGACACGGCGAAGATGATCGAAGCGCCGATCATTCACGTCAACGGCGATGACCCGGAGGCGGTGGTGTACGCGGCGAAAGTGGCGACCGAGTTTCGGCAGAAATTCCATAAGCCCGTCGTGATCGACATGTTCTGCTATCGCCGCTTCGGCCACAACGAAGGCGACGAGCCGGCGTTCACCCAACCGCTGATGTACAAGAAGATCCGCTCGCATCGGACGACGCTCGAAATCTACACGGAGAAGCTGATCGGCGAAGGCGTCGTCACGGCGGCGGAAGTCGACCAGGCCAAAACCGAATGGCGGCACAAGCTCGACGCCGAGCACGAGGCCGGCGGCTTCCACAAGACGAACAAGGCCGATTGGCTCGACGGGCGATGGGCGGGGTTTAAGCCCGCCGACGGCGTCGACGAGGCGCGGCGCGGCCGCACCGGCATCGAGGTCGCCAAGCTGAAAGAATTCGGGGCGCGGCTCTGCGTCGTGCCCGACGGGTTCCATCTGCACCGCACGATCCGCCGCTTCCTCGACAACCGCGCCGCGATGATCGAGTCGGGCGTCGGGATCGACTGGGCAATGGGCGAGGCGCTTGCCTTCGCAAGCCTTCTCGACGAAGGCCACCCGGTGCGCCTCTCCGGCCAGGATAGCGAGCGCGGCACGTTCTCGCAGCGCCATAGCGTGCTCGTCGATCAGGAAACGGAGGCGCGTTACGTGCCACTCAACCACATCCGCGACGGCCAAGCGCGCTGCGAGGTCATCAATTCGATGCTTTCGGAAGAAGCCGTTCTCGGGTTCGAATACGGCTATTCGCTGGCCGAACCCAATGCGCTAACGGTCTGGGAGGCGCAGTTCGGCGATTTTGCCAATGGTGCGCAGGTAGTCCTCGACCAGTTCGTCTCCTCGGGCGAGCGCAAGTGGCTGCGGATGTCGGGGCTCGTTTGTCTCATGCCGCACGGTTATGAAGGCCAGGGGCCGGAACATTCCTCGGCGCGGCTCGAGCGCTATCTTCA
>JASHSW010000207.1 GCA_030038595.1 Methylovirgula sp. | reverse complement strand
GTCGGGGCGATTGAGGCGGCGGTCGATGCGATCATCGCCGCCAACCCCGAGAAAGTCGCGCAAGCGCGCGCCAAGCCTTCGATGCTTGGATGGTTCGTCGGGCAAGTGATGAAAGAGACCGGCGGCAAGGCCAATCCGCAGGCCGTCAACGCGCTCCTGCGGACCAAACTCGGCATCTGAGCGACTTTGCGAATCAGGGGGCGATTCGCTCGAATCGCATTTCGAGCCTCATCCAAGCCCCTCGCGGCGGCGTTTACGCTACTTTTTGGGTTGTCCCACAAAAAAATTTTTGAGGCGGTGAGTTCCGGCAGGGACGCCCGGAATGTGCCGCGTCAATCGGTCGATCGACGTCGCGACGAGCGGCGCGAAGACGCGGCTCGCGATCGCGCGGCGATGCATTGTATCGTGCAATCGACAAACCGAGGCGCATGCGGAATGCGTTGCGCGAGATTGCGGCGCGCTTTCGATGAGCATTGATAGATGCTGGAAAAACAATGACTTTATCGAACGATGTGGAATCCGAGTGCGCGTGTCCTCGATTGGCTCGAAACGTTTCGCCGCGCCATTCGAGCCGCGTCGTGCAACGCCGATCATCGCGCGATTCGCGATGCGATTGCATCGTCATCGTGCCACTGCATGCAGTTTGGAAGCATCGGTGCGAAGCTTGAAAGGGCGCGACGAAAAGCTCGATCGGCGCGCGATTCGCGTTTTTACGCGCGCAAGCCTCTTGCACGACTGGTTAACCAGGCTACGCTAAGCACGCCTTTTGTCGGCACAATCCACGCCGGCGAATTAGCAGAGGGAACTTGAATCATGGTGAAAGCTGCCACCAAGCGTAAACCCGCGAAGAAGAGTGCGAAGAAAACTGCGAAAAAGTCCGCCCGCAAGTCGGCGAAGAAGAAGAAGAGTGCTGCCAAAAAAAGGCCTAGTATGAGGGCCGCAGCAAAAAAGGCCAGAACGACGGCACGCAAGTCGCCGGCCCGCAAGCGGCGCAAATCCGCCGCCGCGAAGGCGTCGATGTCTATGATGCCGGAGTCGGTCTAAACGCATCGAAGGAGGAGGACGGAGACGGCCAGTCTGGCTTTCATGCGGCTGCGTGAAAGGATGCATAGGGTCTCTATGCCTGTACCGGTTGTCCCGCCTCCGTCTCGTTCCTATCAAGCCGACGCCCCGTGTCGGCCGCGGGTCAAGATGGACCGAGCGTGTTCGCTAACGCACCAGGCAAGACTGGGCGAAGGTGAACCAGATTTTCCCGGTCGCGGCGCCGCTCGCCTTCATTTTCTGCCATTGCAGCGCGCATTCGTGCATGCGCGGGCGCGTGTAAGGGGGAAGCTGCAATAGCTTGCCGGGCTGCTGCCAGGCCGGAATGGATGAATCCTCCGTAGCCTGCTGGTCTGGCGGCTGTCGCGGAACAACGGGAGCCGCCGGCGCGGCCGGCGCGGTAAGCGCCGAAGGTCTGGTCGGCGGCAACGGAGCCGTCCCATTCTCGGTGCGCGGCTGATCTTCTTGCGCCCGAGCCGCGGCGGCGTAACCGAAATCGGCCGCCAAGCCAAGGAACAAGGCGCATATCGCGATACGATTGGCCCGGCCGCGGCGAAGAAAACGCTGCATCCTATCCGTCCTTTGCGGCGCCGTGCCTATTCATGGTCGGCAACCACCGACCATGACGAGAACTACGCCCCCATCATGGCATACGCTCCGATCGCCGGTGAATTTGGCCACCGCGCGCCCATCGGCGGGCGCTAGAGCGTTATTGAGGCGGCGGCGTAATTCCCAGAACGGCCGCAACGCCGATCACCAGGATTCCCAGGGCGAGTTCAAAGCTTATGCTGGCGCGAAGTTTGACCGCGTACGCCGCGCCCTTCAAAGGCGGGGCGCATAGCCGCGGCATGGCCACGAATCGATTGAAATAGGCAAGAACGAGCATTCCGGCCACCAGCGAGAGTTTGACGAATAGCACGTGGCCGTAGGCGCTGTGCAACAGCTTGGCGGGCGAGACCGCGTGGAATGCCACGTTCGCCATTCCGCTGAGCAGAATCAAGGTCACCGCGAACATCCCCATCAAGGAATAGCGGGAGAGTAGGGCAAAGGCGCGCGCTTCCTGCCGCGCCGAGCGCCGTATTTCGTTCAACGTGAGGAGTAGGGGCGGCAAGCCGCCGATCCAGGCGGCGCCGGCGAACACGTGGACGGCGTAGACGAAGATCATCAGCGCGCCATGGAAGCTGAAGCCGCCTTCCGCGGCATGCCCGAACCAGGCTTGGCTGAACAGAAGCAGCGCGGCGGCGACGAGTATCGCCACCAACCGCCCGCGGCCCGGCTTGGGCAGGAGCGCCAGCGGCACGACGCCGGCAAAGAGTGTGAGGCGAAGGATCGCGACCGGTCCGAATTGCGTCTGGAAGAAGAAAATCTGCAGGGTCGTGGGGTCAACGACGTCGGCAAAATCGCCGGTCATGTTCGCGACGATCCCCGCCAACCAGGCAAGGCCGGAAATGGCCGCGACCGGCGCGGCGATCCGCAGCATAAGAATGGTCGCCCGAAAGCTGCGCGGCGCGGCGCGACCATCCCTTGGCCAAGGCTCGATGTAGAACCAAAAGAGCGAAGATCCGAACAACGCGAAGACGGACGCGAAGTAGATCCAGCGCGAGATGACGAGAACTTGGGTCATGGCCGCTTCGCCGAGCGATGGCCCCGCGCCGCTGTTGCGGCGGCGCGAGGCGGGCTTTGCACGTCAGGGGGCGACCGTGAACTTGTAGGTTCCCTGCGTATGGTGCGTGTCGACCGAGACAACGTGCCAGCTCACGACATAGGTGCCGGGCTTCAGCGCATGGCCAAGCTTCACGACAAGCTCGTTAGGCGCCCCGAGCCGCGGCTTTGCGGCTGGAACGGCGCCGCCTCCTTCCGAGGCGATACGCACGCCGCAGAAGGGCAGCACGATATTCTCCGTGTAGGTGAGCTGCAGTTCGCGCGGCGAGCCGGTGACGGTGCCTCCCACTGCCGGAACGGCGTGGTCCAGAAAAGCATGCGCGAAGGATGGCGTCGCCGCGAGCGAGCAAGCGACCGCCGCCGTGAGTGTCAAAAGACGTTGCATGATCGACCTCCTTAAAGCGGATTGGGGTTGGCGCGAGTCGGGGGTGCCCCGAACAGTGGCTTGCCGATCGAATCCGGCGCGATGTCGTCGAGGAAGAAATCAATGATGGCCATGGCTCCCACGCCTCTGCCGCTCGCCTCGTTGATCGGCACCTGCGCCATGACGCCGACCTCGAAATATTGGCCGATGTAGTAGACCGATGGCCCGACCACACC
>JASHSW010000206.1 GCA_030038595.1 Methylovirgula sp. | reverse complement strand
AGCGCGTCCATGACGTCGATCGAATCGGTCTTGGCGAGTTCCCAGGAGCGCGCCTTGAAGGAATAGGGTTTCGGCAGCAGCGCGCCGACCGGGCATAGATCGGCGACATTGCCCTGCAACTCTGAGGTCATGGCGGTCTCGAGATAGGTCGTAATCTCCATATCTTCGCCGCGCCCGATCGCGCCCATGTCGCCGGTTCCCGCCACTTCCGCCGTAAAGCGCACACAGCGCGTGCAATGAATGCAGCGGTTCATCGAGGTGCGCACCAGCGGCCGATGTATTTGTCCTCGACGGCGCGTTTGTTCTCGGCGTAGCGCGAGCCAGAAAAACCGAAGGCGATCGCCTGATCCTGCAAATCGCATTCGCCGCCTTGATCGCAGATCGGGCAGTCGAGCGGATGATTGATCAGCAAAAATTCCATGACGCCTTGGCGCGCCTTTTTCACCATCGGAGATTTGGTGAGCACGGCCGGCAATTCGCCCTTCGCGGCGGGACGCAGATCGCGAACAGCCATGGCGCAGGAGGCGACCGGCTTCGGCGGGCCGCCCTTCACTTCGACGAGGCACATGCGGCAATTGCCGGCAATCGACAGCCGCTCGTGGAAGCAGAAGCGCGGAATCTCGGCGCCGGCCGCCTCGCATGCCTGCAGCAGCGTGTATTCCGGCGGCACTTCGATCTCGATGCCGTCGACGAGAAGCTTGGTCATCGGCTTTGCGTCTGCCATCGCCCTACTCCGCCGCGATTCCGAAGCCTTCGGCCGGCTCCGAATGCGGGTTGGCCGCATATTGATCGATGCGCTTTTCGATCTCGTGACGGAAATGCCGGATCAAGCCTTGCACGGGCCATGCCGCCGCATCGCCCAGCGCGCAGATCGTATGGCCCTCGATTTCGGTCGTTACTTCCAGCAGCATGTCGATCTCGCGCTTTTGTGCGCGGCCTTCCGCCATGCGGGTCAGGACGCGCCACATCCAGCCCGCGCCCTCTCGACAGGGCGTACACTGGCCGCAGCTCTCATGCTTGTAGAAATAGCTGATGCGGGTGATTGCCCGGACGACGTCGGTCGATTTGTCCATAACGATCACCGTCGCCGTACCGAGCCCCGATTTCAGATTACGCAACGTGTCGAAATCCAAGGCCGCGTCGATGATCTCGTGGGCCGGAACGAGCGGAACCGAGGAGCCGCCGGGAATGACGGCGAGAAGATTGTCGACGCCGCCGCGAATGCCGCCGCAATGCGTTTCGATCAGCTCGCGGAACGGAATCGACATCGCCTCTTCGACGTTACACGGTTTCTCGACATGGCCGGAAATGCAGAAAAGCTTCGTGCCGCTGTTGTTCTCGGCGCCGAAACTCGCAAACCACGCCGCGCCGCGGCGCAGAATGGTCGGGGCGACTGCAATCGACTCGACGTTATTGACAGTGGTCGGCGAGCCGTAAAGTCCCATATTGGCGGGGAACGGCGGCTTCAACCGCGGCATGCCCTTCTTTCCCTCGAGCGATTCGAGGAGCGCGGTTTCCTCGCCGCAGATATAGGCGCCGGCACCGCGATGCACATACACGTGGAACGGCCAGCCGTAAATATTGTTTCCGCCGATCAGGTTCGCGTCGTAGGCCTCGTCGATCGCCGCCTGCAGGCGCTCATATTCGAGAGCATATTCGCCGCGGATATAGATGTAGCAGGCATGCGCCTGCATCGCGAAGCTCGCTACGAGGCAACCTTCGACCAGCAGATGCGGATCGTTGCGCATGATCTCCCGGTCTTTGCAGGTGCCGGGTTCGGATTCGTCGGCGTTGACGACGAGATAATGTGGCCGCGCCGGATCGAGTTTGGGCATGAACGACCATTTGAGACCGGTCGGAAACCCGGCGCCGCCGCGTCCGCGCAAGCCCGACGCCTTCATCTCGTTGATGATCCAGTCCTTGCCTTTGTCGAGCAGCGCCTTGGTATTGTCCCAAGCGCCGCGCGTGCGCGCGGCCTTCAGGTGCCAGTCGCCGAAGCCGTAGAGATTGAGAAAGATGCGGTCTTTGTCTTCGAGCATCGCAATCTTCAATCTTTGCCGGAGCCTGATTGGACGCCGCTACGCCCATCGGGCCCGTAGAGGCTCACCAGCGACGTCAAACCGCCGACCGGCTCCGAGGTGTGCCGGCCGATCTGCGATCCCGGTTTGACCGGCCGCCCCGCCGCAAGCTTGTCGAGCAACACCTCGAAATTTTCCGCGGTCAGGTCCTCGTAATAGTCATCATTGATCTGCACCATCGGCGCATTGCAGCAGGCGCCGAGGCACTCCACCTCGGACCAGGAAAAAAGCCCGTCCGCCGTAACCTGTCCCGGCGGACCGACGCGGCGCTCCAGCACGGCCTTGATCGCGCCGGCACCGCGCAGCAGGCACGGCGTGGTGCCGCAGAACTGGATGAAATATTTGCCGACCGGCGCAAGATTGAACATCGAATAGAACGTCGCGATTTCAAGGGCGCGGATCGGCGGCATGCCAAGCATCGCTGCGACTTTTTCGATCGCCGGTTTCGGCAGCCAGCGGCCGCTCTGCCGTTGCGCCAGCCACAACAAAGCAAGTACCGCCGAGGCTTGGCGCCCGGCCGGATATTTGGCGATCTCCTTGGCGCAGCGCGCCTCGTTCTCCGGCGTGAAGGCGAAGCTCGCGGGCTGCTCCTCGGCGAGACGCCGCACCGTCATCGATCGACCTCCCCGAAGACGATGTCGATCGAACCGAGAATGGCGCTGACATCGGCCAGCATGTGTTTGCGGCAGAGAAAATCCATCGCCTGGAGATGCGCGAAGCCCGGCGCGCGGATCTTGCAGCGATACGGCCTGTTGGTGCCGTCGGAAACGAGATAGACGCCGAACTCGCCTTTCGGCGCTTCGACGGCGCAATAAACTTCGCCCGCCGGCACATGGAAGCCTTCGGTATAGAGTTTGAAATGATGGATGAGCGCTTCCATGGAGCGTTTCATCTCGGGCCGCGACGGCGGCACGACCTTTCCTTTGCCGGCGGTGACCGGCCCCTGCCCGTCCGCCGACATGAGTTTTTCGACGCATTGCTGCATGATCTTCGTCGCCTGCCGCATTTCCTCCATGCGGATCACCTGGCGGTCGTAATTGTCGCCATGTTTGCCAACCGGGATGTCGAACTCCATCTCCTCGTAGCATTCATAGGGTTGCGCCTTGCGCAGATCCCAGGCGGCGCCCGAGCCGCGCACCATCACGCCGGAAAAACCGTGCGCCCAGCAATCCTCCAGGCTCACGACGCCAATATCGACGTTGCGCTGCTTGAAGATGCGGTTCTCGACGAAGAGCTCCTGAAGATCGTCGCAGACCTTGTAGAAGGGCTCGCACCAGGCGCCGATGTCCTCGATGAGCTTGGGGGGACAATCCTGGTGGACGCCGCCGGGGCGAAAATACGCCGCATGCATGCGCGAGCCGGAGGCGCGCTCGTAGAAGACCATGAGCTTCTCGCGCTCTTCGAATCCCCACAGCGGCGGCGTCAGAGCGCCAACGTCCATCGCCTGTGTCGTGACGTTTAGAAGATGCGAGAGATTGCGGCCGATCTCGCAGAAGAGCACGCGCAGCAATTGGCCGCGGCGCGGCACTTCGAGGCCAAGCAGTTTCTCGATTGCCAGGCAGTAGGCGTGCTCCTGATTCATCGGCGCGACGTAATCGAGCCGGTCGAAATAGGGCACGTTCTGCAGATAGGTGCGCGCTTCGACCAGCTTCTCGGTGCCGCGATGCAGCAGGCCGATGTGCGGATCGACGCGCTCGACGACCTCTCCGTCGAGTTCCAGGACGAGGCGCAGGACGCCGTGCGCGGCCGGATGCTGCGGACCGAAGTTGATGCTGAAATTGCGGATGTTTTGGTCTGTCATCGCAGGTTCGAGCCTCAACCCTCGTCCTTGCTCGCCTTCTCATCGCCGGGGAGCACGTAATCGACCGGACCTTCCCAAGGCGAGAGAAAATCGAAGGTGCGAAATTCTTGCCGAAGCCGCACCGGCTCGTAGACGACACGCTTCTGTGCGTCGTCATAACGCACCTCGACATAGCCGGTCATCGGAAAGTCCTTGCGCAGCGGGTGACCCTCGAACCCGTAGTCGGTCAGGATGCGGCGCAGATCCGGATGGCCGGCGAAGATGATGCCAAAAAGGTCGTAAGTCTCGCGCTCGAACCAATCGGCGGCCGGATAAAGGCTCGTCAGCGATGCGACCGGCATGTCTTCATCGGTTGCGACTTTCACACGAATGCGACGGTTGTGGCGGGGCGAAAGCAGATGGGTGACCACGTCAAAACGCGGAACGCGGGTCGGATAATCGACCGCGGTCAGATCGATGAACGAGACGAAGAGGCAGCTCGGATCGTCGCGCAGATGACGCATCGTCTCGATCAGGCGGGTCGGCTCGACGTCGAGCGTCAACTCGCCGAAGGCGACCGTGCTGGCGCGAATGGCGCCGGGTAGCGCCGCCGCGATTGCTTTGCCGAGGTCGTGAAGCGCGCCGTCCATAGTGCCTCGCTCTAACGCTCGATCGTGCCGGTGCGACGAATCTTCTTCTGCAGAAGCAGGACTCCGTAGACGAGCGCCTCCGCCGAAGGAGGACAGCCCGGCACGTAAATATCGATGGGAACGATCCGGTCGCAGCCGCGCACGACGGAATAGGAATAGTGGTAGTAGCCGCCGCCGTTGGCGCAGGAGCCCATCGAGATCACGTAACGCGGTTCCGGCATCTGGTCGTAGACCTTGCGCAGCGCCGGCGCCATTTTGTTGGTGAGCGTGCCCGCCACGATCATCACGTCGGATTGGCGCGGCGAGCCGCGCGGCGCGAAACCGAACCGCTCGAGATCGTAGCGCGGCATGGAAGCCTGCATCATCTCCACGGCGCAACAGGCAAGACCGAAGGTCATCCACATCAGCGAGCCGGTGCGCGCCCAGGTGATGAGCGCATCGGCGGTAGTCACCAGCATGCCTTTGTCGGCGAGTTCGTTGCTGATCGTCAGAAACGCCGGGTCGTTTGAGCTGACGGGCCGACCGGTGGCCGGATGGACGAGCGGCGCCGCATTTACTCCCATTCCAGGGCCCCTTTTCTCCACTCGTAGACGAAACCGATGGTCAACACGCCGAGGAACACCATGACGGCCCAAAAACCCGCGCTGCCCGCCTGTTTGAAAGCAATGGCCCAGGGAAACAGGAACGCTACTTCCAGGTCGAAGATGATGAAGAGAAGCGAGACGAGGTAATAGCGCACGTCGAAGCGCATCCGCGCATCGTCGAAGGCATTGAAGCCGCATTCGTAGGCGGAAAGCTTTTCCGGATCCGGCGCTTGGTAGGCGACGACGAACGGCGCAATCGCCAGGACCCCGGAAATCAGCGCGGCGACGGCCACGAACACCGCGAGCGGCAGATATTGGCTGAGCAGGTCGGGCATGAACGCGCCTGAGGCTGGAGCGGCAGAACGGACGCGCCGATGATCGGAAAGAGCATTCCAGCCGGGCCGATCCCTACCGCAGTGCAACTTCGAGCGCAAGCTGCGGGGAACGCGCCGCCAGCGTGGAAAACGATCGGCCGCGCCCAGCTTGCGGTACCACGCCGTCGTCCCCGCCGATCCCGTGTGTCGGCGCTAGACCTAAGGACGAATCATCGGATTTACAACAGCTTATGAAAAGATCGTAAGGCGATGGCCGGTGGCGTCGATCTAGAGGCTAGCGAGCCGATCTTCGGCCTCCGGAACCGGCAAATGGACGAGCTCGATCGACTTCGGCCCGAATCGCCTTCCGCAGCGCAGAAGAATAGGACCTACGGAGCACCCCAAGAGCGTGCGGCGTGCGAGCGCGGTCACCGGACGCGTCTTGCCCGGCTTGACCGACCCCGTGACCTATTTCAAGCCGATGCCGCCGTCACCACCTAATGGACTGCCATGATTGCCGTAGGAACACAGAACGAGGGCATGCCCGGCGGTTCGGGCGCCGCAACGGTCGGGGCCAAACCAGAGAGAATCTTGGCTAGGGCTTTGCTCGTCGGCGACAGAATCGATGCAGCCGGGCTGGAGCGCGGCGAAATGGTCGCAACGGCGCCCCTCGCGTTGCGGCTCGGACCGGCGAAATTTGTGGCCCTTTACCGTTTCGGCGTGGCTGTGTTCGTCGGTTTCACCCCCGCCGAAGAACAGAGTTTTTTGGACGAGATCGCCGAACGCATCGCCGGCAGCCGGGAGCGTAAGAACGATGAAACCGCGGTGCTCGAGATCTCGCCCGGAGCCGAGGACAGAGTTCTGCCCGGCGGTCCGATTCACATGCCGGATCTCTCCGCCGCACGGTTTTTGGTGATTGCCGACGTGCTCGCCAAGACCGTATCGCTGGCTCGCGACGAAGGCGCGCTCAGCGGAGTCTTTGACAGCATCGAGCCGTTCGCAGCCGAATTGGCGCGAACCGGACACGCTCCCTGGAACCGCCGCAAGATGTTGCGGGTGATCGGCCAAGCGCTTTTGGCGCAGCACCGGATGTCGGGACGTGTCGCCGTCGAAGAGACCCCGGACGTCTTATGGGATCATCCCAGTCTCGACCGGCTCTACACTCGGCTCGCCGATGAATACGAATTACGCGAGCGCGCCAGAGCCGTCACCAGGAAGCTTGGCGTGATCGTCGAAACGGGTCAGGCATTGACCGACATTCTCGATGTCGATCGCGCCATGCGGCTGGAAGCGGTTATCGTGATCCTGATTCTCGCCGAGATCCTGATCGCGCTGGTCCAGATCTTTCTTCGGCATGGTTGATCGGCCGAACGGCCGCTTGGATCCCGCCAGCGCGGCCGTCGCTCGTGGCGTCAGCTCACGCCGCCTTCGAGACCGTATCGCGGATATCGCCGATGATCTTGCTCGTTTGCGAGCCGTAATCGCCAACCGCGTTGCGCATGAAACGCGATTGCGCATCCATGACCTCGGGAACGGTGTGGCAGGTCTCGAGTCCGGCCAAGAAATCGCTTTGCGCCTGAAGTCTCCGTGCAGAGAAGCGCAGAACCTCCGCGGCGAAGGCGAACGGCAGTTCGAAAAAGGCCGCTTGCCAGGCGCCCTGAAACGGCGTCGCCTTCAGCGAACTATCTTGCGGATTGCGGGCTTCTGGCCCGCGCGCAGGTGCATCCATGACATCCTCCACAACATACTGTCTGGCTCGTGCCTTGTGCACGTCGCAGGAAATGCAACCATGGAATTCCAATTCGGCATGATTATGGATTTGCCGTTAAAATTATCGGCGTCGATCGGCGGCGTTGCCGTACGAAAAGCGAGACGAAGCGAAAGGAGAATTTTGTGCGCGCGATGCTGCTGAAGAAGATTCGCACGCCGCTCGTCCTCGAGGATTTGCCCGATCCGCGACCGGGCGCCGGCGAAATCCGCGTCAGAGTTGCAGCATGCGGCGTCTGCCGTACGGATCTTCACGTGGTCGACGGCGAATTGCCGAACCCGAAGTTACCGATCGTTCCGGGCCACGAGATTGTCGGGCGCATCGATGCGATCGGCGCGGGCGTTTCCGGGCTCGAGCTCGGCATGCGTGTTGGCATCCCTTGGCTTGGGCATACCGATGGTACTTGCGCTTATTGCCGTGCCGGCCGGGAAAATCTCTGCGATGCGCCGCTGTTTACCGGCTATACGCGCGACGGCGGGTTTGCCACCCACACGATCGCCGACGCGCGCTATACGTTTCCGCTCGGCGAGACGGGCCGCGACGAAGCGCTTGCGCCCCTGCTCTGCGCCGGGCTCATCGGCTGGCGTTCTTTCGTGGCCGCCGGCGAAGGCACCAACCTCGGCCTCTACGGGTTCGGCGCGGCAGCACATATCATCGCCCAAGTGGCACGGGAGCGTGGCCGAAACGTCTTCGCTTTCACGCGGCCGGGGGACCGCGCCGCGCAGGATTTC
Organism: Methylovirgula sp.; assembly: GCA_030038595.1. Classification (GTDB taxonomy): domain Bacteria; phylum Pseudomonadota; class Alphaproteobacteria; order Rhizobiales; family Beijerinckiaceae; genus Methylovirgula. Next base: position 4,802 of record JASHSW010000206.1, on the reverse strand, counting down.
GCCCGCAGCCTCGGTGCAGTCTGGGCGGGAGGATCGGACGAGAAAACGCCGGAACCGCTCGATGCGGCGATCATCTATGCCCCGGTCGGCGGGCTCGTTCCGCTGGCGCTCGCCGCCGTGAAAAAAGGCGGGACCGTGGTCTGCGCCGGCATTCACATGTCTGACATTCCGAGCTTCCCTTACGCGCTCCTCTGGGAAGAGCGTCGGATCGTCTCGGTCGCCAATCTCACGCGTCGCGACGGACTCGATTTCTTGAGCCTCGCGGCGCATTCGCATATCGTGACGCACACGGTTCCCTATCCGCTTGCACGCGCCAACGATGCGCTTGCCGACCTGCGCGAAGGCCGGCTGCAGGGCGCCGCGGTGCTGATTCCGCCAAGCGATTAACGTTCCGCTCCGCGCCGAGAAATCAGCCGAGATGCTGGAGCGCGTCTCGCTTTACATCGGAAAGCCGCCGATCGGCGTCGAGGCGCATCCAACTGACCCGGCCAAACGCAAACGCGGATTGCTCGCGCACGACGGCAGGGGTGGCATCGGAGACATCGTTCTTGCGGGCCGCGACGCGGGCGACGAGCGTTTCGACGGGCGCTTCAAGCCAGAACCCCGTGAACGGCACGCCGGCATGCGCGGCGACGGCAGCGAGCGCGTCTCGCTCCTCCGGCTTGGCGTGGACCGCATCGACGATCGCGCTCTGCCCGGCGCGTAGCGCGGCACCGGCAAGGTCGCGCAGCTTGCGATACACTTTTTCCGACATTTCCGGTCGATAGGCGTCGGGCGGCAAGCGCTCGACTTCGCCGGCGCCACAGAGCCTTTTGCGCTCGATGTCGCTGCGCAAATGCACGGCGCCGGGCGCGCGGCCGATTGTCGATGCGAGCTCCTGGGCGAGCGCGCTCTTGCCGCTTCCGGAGAATCCGCCGATGCCGACGAGGCGCGGCGCATGTGGCTTAAGAAAGTCCTCTGCCGCGGCGAAGAATTGGCGTGCCTCGCGCGCGCGTCCCTCCCGCGCTGCAAGATCGAGTTTCGCCAAAGCCGCCGTCACCCGTGCGCGGATCGCGGCGCGCAGCGCGAGAAACAGAGGCAGAGCCGCAAGCCCCTCCATCTCGTCTTCGGCGGAGCGCCAGAGATAGCGGTTGAACAAGAGGTTCGCATGTGCATGAAAGCCCCTTTGCCAAAGGTCCATCAGAATGAAAGCGAGATCGTAGAGGATATCGATGGTTGCCATCGAATCGTCGAACTCGATGGCATCGAAGAGCACCGGGTGCCCGTCATCGAGCACGATGTTGCGCAGATGCACGTCGCCGTGACAGCGGCGCACTTTGCCCTTCGCCTCGCGCGCCCGCAGCGACATTTCGTTGACCGCATATGCCGCCATGAACCGCGTCCCGACCGCCGCGACGGCGGCGGGCGCAAACACGTCTTGCGCCTCGGCAAGGCCGAGAATCGTATCTTCGAGCCGGCGGCGAAAATCCTCCGCCGCGCCGCTACGGTGCGGCGCGCGTTCGTGCGCAATGAAGATGATGTCGGCAAGCTGCGCGGCGATGGAAAGGTCGAGCTCGCCTCGTTCTGCAAGCCGATCGAGCGTCTTCGTTTCGTCGAAACGGCGCAGGTGGACCGCCCACTCGACGATATCGCCGTCCGTACCGCCGAGGATCAATCCGTGCGCACTGCGCCTGATCGGCAACGTGCCGAGATAGAGTTCCGGCGCGTTGACTTTGTTGACGGCGATCTCGTTCTCGCAGGCGACGCGACGCTTCTCCAGCGTCGAGAAATCCATGAACGGAAAGAAGATGGCGCGCTTTATCTTGTAGACGTCGCGGCCGGCGAGAAAAACGACCGCCCCGTGCGTATCGATGCGCGCGACCTTCCCGGCAAGCGCATGGGTTGAAGGATCCGCGAGAAAGGCGAAAACCTCGCTTTGATCCTCGCTAGGCTGCATGGCAGTGCTGCATGGATCGGCCGAAGTGCAAGAGCAACGGCCAGACACAAAAAGGGCGGCGCAAAAATCGCGTCGCCCTATTCTATCCGGAATTATTCTGCGGCGGCGAGTTTCTGCGTCGATTTCCTCGCCTCTTCGGCGAGATAGGCCATTGCCGCCTGGACACCCGCCTTCTTGTGCGGAATTCCGGCGAGTTCGAGGCCCATTTCGACGCCGCTGAGCGCCCCCATAATCGTCAGATCGTTGGTATCTGCGAGGTGGCCGATGCGGAATACCTTGCCGGCGACCCGGCCGAGCCCGGTGCCGAGCGACATGTTGAAATTCTCCAGCACGACGGCGCGGAATTGGTCCGCATCATGGCCGGGCGGCAGAAGAACCGAGGTGACGACCGGCGAATAATATTTTGGGTCCTTGCAGAGAACTTCGAGACCCCAGGCGACCACCGCGCGGCGCGTCGCTTCGGCGTGGCGCTTGTGGCGGGCAAAGATGCGCTCGTATCCTTCCTCTTCGAGCATATCGAGCGCGACATCGAGGCCGTAGATGATATTGGTCGCCGGCGTATAGGGGAAGAAACCGTTGGCGTTGTTGGCCAACATATCCGCCCAGGACCAATAGGACTTGTTGAATCCCGAGTTCTTCGAAGCGGCAAGCGCTTTTTGGCTCACCGCGTTGAAGGCGAGGCCGGCCGGCAGCATCAGGCCTTTCTGCGAACCGGCGATCGTGACGTCGATGCCCCATTCGTCGTGGCGCAGGTCGATCGAGGCGAGCGAGGACACGGCGTCGACGAAGAACAGTGCCGGATGTTTGAGCTTATCCATCACCTGGCGAATCTCGGCGAGCGGCGAGGTGGTGCCGCTGGCGGTTTCGTTGTGGACGACGCAGACCGCCTTGATCTCGTGACCTTTGTCCTGCTTGAGTCGCTCTTCGATCTGGGCCGGATCGGCGCCGATGCGCCAGTCCGACTCGATGAACTCGGGCTTCAAGCCGAGATTGGTCGCCATGGTTTTCCAAAGAGCCGCGAACTGGCCCGTCTCGAACATCAGCACGCGGTCGCCGGGCGAGAGCGTGTTGACGAGCGCCGCTTCCCAGCCGCCGGTCCCGGAAGCCGGGAAAATGATGACCGGGTTCTTGGTCTTGAACGGCGCCTTCACCTTTTCGAGCACGCGCTTGGCGATCTTCTGAAACTCCGGCCCGCGATGATCGATGACCGGCATATCGATTGCCCGCAGGACGCGGTCGGGGATCGGTGTCGGACCGGGAATTTGCAAAAAGTGACGCCCGGAACTCCGCGGCCTATTGCTCATCATTCGTCTCCCAAACTTATCCGTTGCCGCCTGCCCGCAAGGGACAAACGCGTCTCGTTCGTTTTCGGGCAGATCCGGAAGGACCTCGCGCCGGCTTTCTCACGCTGGCCGCGGCCAAGGGAGAAAAATCCGTGATCGAGCATGCCTGCCCGACCCAATCGTGTCGGTGGCCCTGTCCGTCCGGGACGAGCCACGATCGGTGCATGAATAATGACAAACAAGACGGCGCTCAACAGAAATTTGCCCGGGGCTGAGCCGGCGATCCGCGCCGCGACGTCCAACGATTGCGGTGCGATATGCCTGCCGCTACGCAGCATTCTTACGCACCTGTATGGCAAACGAGACAAATTGGCCCTGCGTGCCAATTTGACGCGTCCTCCATGCGCGAGTCGCATAAGCGTCAATGGCGCGATTGGGGCCCGGGGAAGCCGGCGCATCGAGCGCCGCGGCCCGGTTAGTGCAGCATCGACTCGTGGGCGAGGGTGTGTTTCGCTCGCCCCGCACCCTCGCCTTCAACTCGGCCTAAAAGAGCGCGAGCGCAGCCCTATGCGGCTCACGGTTGCTCGAACACGATGGGGCAATTAACCGTGGCGACTCCGGCTGCGAGTATTTTGGCTTTCAGCACGGCATCCAGATTGCGCACTGTCGGAAAGTCCGCATTGTCGTAGACGCTCACGAACCATAATGGAGAATAGCCTGCATCTCCCGGAAGCGTGGCGGGCACGTTATGGGTCTGGACAGAATTCGTCTCCGTGCGGAAACCAGAGGGCGGGCCGCCGTTCGGCTGACCGGGATTGATCTTGAAGGTCACGTAGATGGGCGAGACGGGCACGTTCGATCCCGTCAGCTTCACCTCGTCGAAGCTGAAGTACTTTGCGACTTCACCCTTGTACCAGGCTCGCTGTAGGCTCGCATTCCCCCCATCAAGCCGCTCGCGCGCACTTGATTTGTCCGGGACCACCGGCATGTTGCGGAGCGTGTCGGTCCTTTGCATTTTGTAGCCGGCTGCCGTCAGTGCGGCGGCGTCGACAATCGTATTGGCGACATAATCTTTGGGAACCGAGACCCTCCAGACTTGGCGGAAGTCGTTATAGCCTTTCTCGCCCGGCAGCGTATCGATGATGTCGAGCTGGCCGGCCACCGGTTGGTCCTCGCCTTCGCGATAAAGGACATAGACTGGAGCCGGCGTCGTACTCTGGACGTCGAAATTGTAGTAACGCACCGCCTTCCCCGTAGTCGGCGACAGTCCTTGGGTGATGAACGGCCCCTTGTCGAAATCGACGGGCACATTCGGGCCGGGGATCCCATTGGTCGCGGTTCGCAACTGTAGGTGCGCGGCCGCGGCGCTGAAACGGTCTACCGCCACTACAGGAGCGTGATCGGGATCTGTGGGCGTGACCGCGGCTTGCGTAACGCCGATATTTGCGGCCAGGAGCGCGCCAGCGAGCAACAAGGTGATCCGGACACTCATTGGAAGATTCCCCATTGGATCTAGTGTTACGTCGTTACTACGGGCGCCAGCCGCATTTGGTTACATCTCGAAACCGTTGGCAGCGCCTTTG
>JASHSW010000205.1 GCA_030038595.1 Methylovirgula sp. | reverse complement strand
TACCACATGCTCAACCATTCGCTGAACAAGTCGCTCATGTTCTTCGGCGCCGGAAACATCATGCGCAGCTACGGTACCAAGGAAATCGAAAACATCGCCGGAGTCGGACGACGGTTGCCGACCATTGGGGCGCTGTGGCTTGCCGGCGCGATCGGCATCACCGGCGCGCCGCCGTTCGGCCCGTTCATCGGCGAATTCACCATCATGCGCGCCGGGATGAGGCCGTCCTTCTCGTGGGCGGTTTACCTGATGGCAGTTCTGCTTGTGGTGATCTTCATCGGATTCATGAACCACTTTCGCACGATGTATTACCGACCGGAACGCTACGAAGGGCAGCAAAACGTCGAAGTCAGCGCTTGGTGCACGGTGCCGATGTGGCTTTCGCTGCTGCCGTTGCTCGTTCTCGGGCTCACTTGGCCCACCGGCATTTGGAACTATCTCGCCGCGACGGCTCAATCGCTGGGTGCGCCATGAACGTGATTTCCATCAAGCCCGAGCATTTGATCGAGGCGACCGCGCGTGTCATCGCCGACGGCGGAAGGATGCAGATGGCCTACGCCTGGTATCCCGAACCTGGCCAGATCGAGCTGCGCTACATCGCCAGCCAGGCCAACAATCCGGAGTTTCTCGTCTGGGGATGCAGGCCGAAGGGCCCGGTACCCAGTCTCACCGCCACGACCCCGTTGCTTGGCTGGTACGAGCGGGAGATCGCGGATCTCTTCGGCCAGCAGTTTGTCGGCCAACCCGAACCTTACAGTCTTGTTATTCACCCCGGCGCGGCGCCGATTCTGCCGCCGCTCGATCCCTCCTATCCGGCGTCCATGCCGATGCCGTTCGTCGCCAAGGACGGCGGAATACCCGACGTGGAGAGTCCCGACGTGCAGCGCCTCCCTTTCGGGCCGGCCCGCGCCGACGTCGTCGAGTCCGTCGAACTCATCTTCTTCTACGTCGGCGAGCGTATCCTTTATTTTCATCCGCAGCTGTTCTTCAAACATCGCGGCATGGAGAAGCGCTTCGAGGGACGTTGCCTGACGAGCGCCGTCGTTCTCGCCGAGCGGGTTTCCGGCGTCGGCAGTTTCAGCCATGCTTTGGCATTCTGCCAAGCGGTCGAGGAGGCGGCGGGATGCGCCGTGCCGCGCCGCGCGCTGCTTTTGCGAGCCTTGCTCGCCGAACTCGAGCGACTCTATAACCATCTTCATTATCTCGGGCACCTCGCCCATACGACGACGCTCAAAGTCGGCGAAGCGGAGGGCAAACTGCTCGAAGAGCGCGCCAAACAGATCAATGCGCGACTGACGGGCAGCCGATTTCTGCGCAGCCTGCTGGTGCCCGGCGGATTGCGCCGCGATCTGGACCCGCAGCCGTGGTTCGGCGAAGCTCTCGAAGATCTGCGCAAAGACGTCGCGAGATATGCGGCAATGTTGGAGAGCACCAACAGCCATCTCGATCGTCTGCTCACGACCGGCGTATTGAGCGACAAGGTCGCTCTCGATCAGGGAGCGACGGGTCCGATAGAGCGTGCTTCGGGGCTCGATCGCGATCTGCGCCGCGATCACCCCTATGCCGCCTACGCCGAATTGCCGCTCGCCGTCCCCGTCCGGACGAGCGGCGACGCGCACGCCCGCGCGCAAGTGCGGATCGCCGAGATCGACGTTTCGATGGCGCTCATCGAGCGGATCCTGCTGCTGCTCTCCGATGGGTCGGTGTACGTCGATTGCGTCGCTGTGCCGAACTCGGAAGGGCTGGGGTGGGCGGAATCGCCGCGCGGCTCGCTTTTTTACGCGGTGCATTTCGACGCTGGAGGAAAAATCGCCCGGGTAAAGATCAAGTCGCCGTCGTTCTCGAATTGGCGGGTCTTTCCGTTCACCGTCCACGACAGCGACATGATGAACTATGCAATCGATGAAGCGAGCTTCGGGCTGACGGTCGCGGGATGCGATCGCTAGAGAAGGTTGGATTATGCCGCTTTGGACTCTCTTTGGGCTATGGAACGCAAACGCGACGACCGGATGGCCGGATGGCGCCGACGACGGCCAGGAAGGGCTTATCGGCATGCCGCGTTTCGCGCCGGAGCGCTGCGCGGAAGGTTGTGAGGAATGCGCCGCCGTCTGCCCGACCGCGGCGATCAGCGTCCATCGCGATCGAAGCGGCGCCGAGAGATTGGCGGTCGACTACGGGCGCTGCGTCGTCTGCCAGCTTTGCGTCGAAGCCTGCCCCACAGACGCCGCCATGCCCTCGCACGATTGGGCGTTCGGCGCGCGGGATCGTTGCGACCTGCGGCTCGATGGACACCGCGCCGAGCGCAAGACGCCGGTCGCTTCGCGTCAGGGCTTCCGCCGCAGCCTGCACATCCGGCATATCGATGCCGGTTCCTGCAACGGCTGCGAGTCGGAGCTGCAGGCGCTCGACAATCCGTTTTACAATCTGCACCGGTTCGGGATCTTTTTCACGCCGTCGCCGCGCTTCGCCGATCTATTGCTCGTCACCGGACCCGTGACCTATGCGATGCGCGATCCCTTGCTGCGCGCCTACGAGGCGATGCCTGACCCGCGCTGGGTGATGGCGGTTGGAACCTGCGCGGTCTCAGGCGGCATTTCGGGCGGCGGCTACGCCTGCGGCAACGGGCTCGAAGGCGTGTTGCCGGTCGATCTCTATTTGCCGGGCTGCCCGCCCAATCCCGCCGCGCTCATCGAAGCGTTGCTGATGTTCCTGGATCGCGCCCCGCAGCGAGTGAAGGGAGGTCGCATTGTCGAATGATCTACTCTTTGCGGGCCTTACGGCGTGGATTGCCGCCGCGCTGCTGGCGCTTTGCGGCCGCAGCATCGGCATCGCCCGCCTTTTGCTCGCATTGGGATGCATCGCGCTTCTCATTCTCGCCTTCGCCACCTTGCCGGGCGCCACCCAGCCGATTGCGACGCCGCTCGGCGTGGGAGCGTCGATTTTCTATCTTTCGCCGGATTCGCTTTGGCTCATGGGGTTTGGATTGCCGGGCGCGTTTTTCGCGACCTTCCTTGCCACGCCCTCCCCGAACCGACGCGCCTGGACGCTCGGCATCGCGGTGAGTCTCATCGGCGCGCTCGGCGTCTTCGGTCTCCAAGACGCCATAAGCTTTCTGGTCGCCTGGGAAGTGATGGGGTTGGGCGGCGCGATCATGATTCTCGGAGAGGATCTCGCATCCGAAAACGGCCGGCCGGTGTTGTTCATGCTGGGTCTGCTCGAGGCGGGGTTCGTCGCCTTAATCCTCGCCTTCCTTCTACTTGCCGGCGCGGCGAGCAGCCTTTCCTTCGCGGACTTCGCGGCGGGTGCCGGCCAGATGTCGCACGCCGAGCAGCTTTGGATCGAGCTTCTGCTGCTCCTTGGCTTCGGCGCCAAACTCGGCCTGCTGCCGTTTTACGAATGGTTTCCTGGCGCCTATGGGGCGGGCAGCGGTGCCACCGGCGCGCTGCTTTCCGGAATCGTCCTGAACGCGGCGTTCTTCGGGCTCTCGCGCGGGCTCATCGATTGGATGCCGGCGACCCATGCGTTGCCGGCTTCCGTCTCCGGCATTTGCATCGTCGCCATCGCCGTCCTAAGCGCCATTCTCACCTCGCTCTATGCCTTCCAGCAGGAAGGCTGGCGCGAGTTGCTGAGCCTATCTTCGGCCGAGAACGCCTCCATCTCGGTCGCGCTCATCGGCGCATGTTTGATGTTCCGGCACGACGGTTTGATGGACCTCGCTGGGCTCGCCTGGACGGTTGCGCTCATCCATCTCGCCGGACATGCGCTCGCCAAAGGCACGATGTTCCTGACCGCCGACGGGATCTATCGCGCCGCTGGAGATTATAGGCTCGTTCAACGAGGCATCCTTTCGCGCAGTTCCTGGATCTTCGGGGTCGGGGCGCTGTTTGCCTCGATGAGTCTGGCTGCGATGCCGCCGCAAGCCGGTTTCGTCAGCGAGTGGTATCTCTTTCAGACGTTCTTTCAGGGCTTCCATTTGGCAAGCCTCGGCAGCCGGCTCGCTGCGGCGCTCGCCGGCGCAGGATTGGCGTTGACGGCGGCCGTTGCCTTCGCAACTGCCGTCAAGGCGCTCGGCATCGGTCTGTTGGGACGCGACGGAAAGAAGGCCACCGCCGTGCCGATGGCGAATTCGGTGGCGGTCGCGGTGCTCGGTTTTCTAGTGCTGGCATTGGCGGTCGGCATGCCGGCATGGCTAACGGCGTTGCGCATCGTCGTCGTCGACAATTTCGGCGTCGACGCCGTGACGAAGATGCGCGATGGCTGGCTGCTCGTGCCGTTGACCGCCAAATTTGCCTTCATCTCGCCGGGCAAGCTCATCATCGCGCTGCCGCTCCTGGCGATTCTGCCGCTCCTCCTATTGTGGTTGGCGGCGCGCCGGTTCGGCTCGATACGCATCGTGCCAGTCTGGTATGGGGGCGGCAGCGAGGCGCCGCGCCGCGCCGCGACGACGGCGCTCACTTTTTCCAATGCGCTGCGCACGTTCTACAGTTTCATTTACCGGCCGACCGCGGAGACCGAACGGCATCCGGCGCGTGGAACCGAGGATCTTCCCTATTTCACCAAGCGATTGGTCTTCACGCACGATGTCGCTCCTGTGTTCGGCCCCTACCTCTTCGCGCCACTGGAACGGCTCGTGATGGTCGTCGCAACGAAACTGCGGATCATCCAATCCGGCCATCTGCCGTTCTATCTGTCGCTGCTTGGCGCGCTGCTCGTCATCATCCTTGTGGTAGCGCTTTTTTGAGCGATAGTTGCGGTCGCATTCGCGGTCTGTCGGCAGCGATATTGACGAAACGGTCCGGCTTTCCGACCTTATGCAGTGGCGATGGAGTTCGCCTTTAAGCGCCGGCAGGCTGATGACTCCTCCAAACGCTGCCCGGAGGAGAGGCAATGGCGAATCGTGCCGCCGATGTGGTCGACAAGCTGCGCTCGCTTGAAGAAGGGCATCGCGCCCTCGTCGAGGTGATCGCCTGCGGCAGCCGCGCGGTTCCGGCATTGCGCGCTCTGCTGTTCCAACGCGAGCCTGACGGACTTTTCCAACCGCGCTGCCTGGCGGTCGCAGCGTTGGCGGCGCTCAAAGCCCACGACGTACTGATCGAATATTTGAGCACCTTGCGCGCCCGGGCGGATCCGGTCGAACAGGTGGGCGACGACGCGGTCATCAACGCTGCGGCGCGCGCGCTTTCCGGCCGACGCGACGAGCGTGCCTTCGAGCTTTTGCTATCGCTGGCCGAGGCACGGCTCAGGCCGGGAGTCATCGAGGCGCTTGGCGCCTTCCGCCGGGCCGAGGCTCTACCCTACTTCGCGGCGGCGCTTGCCGACGACGACTGCCGCCTCGCGGCGGAAGCGGCGCTCAAAAATCTGGGTGTGGCGGCGACGCAGGCCTTGATGACCGTCGCGACATTTCCGGCTGCGGAGGAACACGAAAGCGATTCGCGGCTGCGGCAACGGCGCAGCGCGTTGCGTTTGCTGGCGGAGACCGGAATTGACCCGCAGGCGTGGCCCGTGCTGCGGCATATGACGGCCGATCGCGATCCGACGCTTCGGGTGTTCGCCTGCCGGCTTTGTCTCGCGGCCGCCCCACAGACGGAAAAGGCCACGGCGGTTCGTAGGCTGATCGCATTGATCGACGATGCCGATTGGCTGTTGCTTGCGGAGATCGAAGATTGTCTCACGGTCTATTTCGGTGAAGCGCGCGAGGTAATTGAGCGGGCCCTACGAGATACCGCGCCGGACGAGCGCCGGCTGCGAAAGCGGACATTGCTCGCTTTGCAGCGCGTGGAGGCACATGCCCAAGCGCGCGCCTCTGGCCGGGCGCCGCACCGGAAATGATCTTTCTCAAACGCTTCCGGCGAACGGCTCGACGGCATCGTGGAATTCTTCGAGCACGCTCAGGTAGACAAGCCGTTTGAACGGCACCACGAGATCAGCGAGTTCGGAGAGACTCACCCATTTCCAATCCGAGAACTCCGCCTCGGCGGTATTGATGTCGATGTCCGAATCCGCCCCGTTGAAGCGCATCACGAACCATTTCTGGCGTTGGCCGCGTCGGCCCTTGTGCCTACCCTTGCCAAGCAGCGCTTCTGGAAAGTCATAATAAAACCAATTCTTGCTCTCGGCGAGAATTTCAGCCCTGTCCGTGCCGATCTCTTCCTTGAGTTCGCGAAACGTGGCGGCACGCGGATCTTCCCCCTCTTCGATTCCGCCTTGCGGCATCTGCCAGGCTCCGCTGTTCGCTTTGCGTCGCCGTCCGACGAACACTTGATTAGCCCGGTTGAGGAGCATGATACCGACGCTCGGGCGATAGTCCCGCGCCGAGCGCGCGCCTTTCAACGCGCTGCGGTCTTTCGATCCAGCCCCAAGCCTGCTTAACGTCGCATCAATCAGGGAAATGAGCTCCTGCTCGGTGACGCGATCGGCCTTCATCACCATTTGCACGACCGGGTCTGCGAGCAGCTCGGCAAGTGCACGGTTATTTTCGGGGGTTCTAGGCATAACGCGACTCCGCCTTTGGTTAACCAAGACAGGAGTCATCCAGCCAAAGGCATCAAGGGGAACTCCATCCCCATTTCGACAATGTGCGCGTCGCGAGCCGGCGTCAATACGCCGGCGCGACATTTCGCCCCCGACATTCCATTAAGATTGATCGTTCCGGTTTGGCGGCGCGCCCGCTCTTGCGCCCATCCGCCCCGGAGATTGGAAGCAAAATTCTTACGCTGCTCAGGCGGAAGTCGGGCCGGCCCGCTGAACTTTTGCCAGAATCGCCGAAAGCGCCGCCATGCTGCGAGCCGAGTCCTTGATGTCGGTATCGGTTTCCTCCGCCCGCGAGCTGCGCCGTTCGACCGCAATCCGCAACGCTTGCCGGGTCGCCTCGAGAGCACGGCTCAATTGCTCGTCGAGCGATGTCTCGAAGCGCCGGAACGCATCGTCGACGTTCTGGCGTATCGCCCAGTCGAGATTCGCGACATTGCGGAGTATGGCCGCTTCGGAATCGGCCCGCAGACGCCGTCGCTTGTGTTTTTCGCGCACCGCTTTCGGCAGAAGATGCGCCAGCGCGCCCGCTGAAATCCCGATCAGCGAGACCGACGGCTCGGGAGCAACCCAGTAGGGCTCGCGCTTGAGCTCGAAAGCCTCTTCGGATTGCGGCAGGGTCACCGAGATCTCCATGAGATCGGCCGCGGTCCGGCGTACGCGATTGATAAGCTCACCGGCACGTTTTTGATGAATCGCCAGCCGTTCGCCCGATTTCTCGCGAAACGCCCGCGTGAATTCGCCAAGCGCCCGCTCGAAATGATCGGACAGTGCAAGGGCGATTTCCCGGCGCGCGCCCCCCTCGCCCTTCGACCGGCGTTCGATGGCGTCGATCAACCGGCCGATCACGCTTTGCGCCTCGTTCCACAAACGATCCGTATCGGCGTCGAGCTCCTTCAACAGGCGGATTCGATCGAGCGACATCGAATCGGCGAGCGTCTGCCGTTCCGACTCAAAGCGCGCGACGCTTTGCTCGAAAATGTCGGCTTTCCGCTTCAAGTCTTCTTCCGGAAGCAACAGAGCTTTGTGTTCGAGCTCGCTTTGGAACAGCAGTTCGGCGATGAGCGCTGCGGCGCGCAGCTGGCCGGTCGCATCGACGAGGCCGCGTTTCTGGCGGGCGAGATCGCCGGCGAGGACCTGCTCGAGGTCTGCAAGACCGCTTTCGGCGAGCGATTTCGAGTCCCCTTCCTGTCTTGCCCGAAGCGCCTGTCGCGCCGAAATACAGAAGATCCGGTCCGGCAAGGCGCCCGGCTGCTGCGCGAGCACATCTGCGAGGAAGCGCAGCGAAACATCGCGTTCGCGCGCATCGAGAAGATCGATCTTGTTCAGCACAAAGAGAATCTTTGGCAGCAGTCCGCGCACCTTTCCGAGGTAGTTGATCTCCGCCTCGGTGATCGGGGGGTCGGCGGAGACGACGAAAATCGCCGCGTCACATTCGCTCAGTGTCGCTTCGGCCGTTCTGGTGTTGTGCAGGAACGTCGAACCGACGCCCGGCGTGTCGACAAGCATGATTCCCTGGTTCAGGAGTTCCGAATGCACGCCGATCTCGACGCGCTCGACGTTGAGCCGGTTGCGCGGATTTTCCGTTTCCGAGACGTAGCGTTCGAGCACGCGCGGAATTTCCTCCGGCACCGAGCACACGATAGGCTCCTTGCCGCTGGCAAAGGAGACGCGCGCACTCGTCTGCGCCGCCGCCCGGATGAAGGTAGGGATCGCCGTGATCGGCGTAATGCCGGTCGGCAGCACCGCCGTTCCGAGCAGCGCATTGACCAGCGTACTTTTGCCGCGCTTGAACTGACCCAGCACCGCGACGCGGAGCAGACCTTCCTCAAGCCGAGCTTTTAACTTGTTCAGTCTCTCAAGGATTTCACGTTGCGCCGGGTTGACGTTGCGCACGGATGTCGCCGCCCTGGAAAGGAGGGCATCGAGCGAGTCCATGGTTTCGAGCTTCCTTTCTGTCCATGCGTCTCCCCAGGCGCAAATACCACATCGCGAGCCGGCGCGGGCGCCATGCTCAAAGCCAAGGATAGCATAATTCTTCCGCCGCGAGCCAAGGTCTGCGCATTCGGCTCTCGACGATTGTTCCGGGCTCGGGACGCTGATACGTTGCGCGCCTTGCGCCAGCGATGAGAAGCTCGTGATCTCGATTGCCCATTTACGCGCCGCCAGAGGGCTTCTTGGATGGTCGACGGCGCGTCTTGCCGCGGCGGCCGATCTGCCGGTGCACAGCCTCGAGCGCTATGAGGCGGAGGATCGCATCGAGATTCCCGAGGAAGATTTGGACGCCATGCGCCGCGTGCTCGAAGCGGCGGGCGTCGAGTTCTTGAACGGCGGCCAGCCCGGCGTGCGAATGAAGCCGCCCGCGGTCATCGTGCCCGTCGAGGAGCTCAACGCCAGCAACGACGAATGACGCGGACTGCGTACCTCATTCGGCGGCGGCTTTCGCAAAATTGGCAAGGACGATTGAAAGCGCTTCGACAGCGGGTTTGGCGGAATCCCCGAGGCCGTAACGGCGCGCAAGCCATTCGGGCGCATTGTAGGTGAGCCAGACACTTCCCTTTTCATCCTCCCAGGCGAGAATTTTCAAGGGCAAGTCGAGACCGATCGTCTGCTTTTCTTGCATCAGCGGCGTACCGGCCTTCGGATTGCCGAAGATCAGCACTTCCGTCGGCCGCAGCGGCATATCCACCGTGGCCGCACCGGCGGCATGATCGACGCGCGCGAAGACGGTGACGCCTTTGCCGCGCAGCGCAGCCTCGAGCCGATCGATGGCTTCTTTGACCGAGCGCCGGCAGGCGACCGTTACCAATCCGTCATCGGACATGAGCGCTCCCGATCAACAACGGCATACCTTGCGCGCGGCCGTTCAATAATAGGGCGCGGCGCGCGCGCGGGCCACTGCTAAGGCGCCGCCCAAGGCGCTTTCGCAAGGCGCTGTGCCAAGAAATCCATGAGGACGCGCACCCGCGCCGGGCGCATGTCGCTCGGCGGCGTGACGAGATGAAGGGCCGCGGGCGGCGGCGCCCAATCTTTCATCACTACTTCGAGGCGCCCTTCGGCAATGTCCCGCCAGACCAGAAACTCCGGCTGCAGCGCGATGCC